>CAYMFV010000145.1:0-7265 GCA_964389745.1 uncultured Planctomycetales bacterium
CCTGGAGGTCCTGGAGACGGTGGCGGCCGGCCGCTACCAGCGCCTCCTGCTCCGGGCCGACGGTGCCGGCCTGCGCCGCCTCGCCGGGCTGCCGGCGGTCAAGTGGGTGGAGGAGTCGGCCCGGGCCGAGCCCCGGAACGACCGGACCCGCTGGATCATCCAGACCAACGTCCCCAAGGACGTGAAGCTCTGGCAGCACGGCGTCACCGGCCGGGACGTCACCATCGGCCACATCGACGGCCTGGTCTTCGAGGACTCCTGCTACTTCGACGACCCGAGCGGGGTCCCCCCCGGGCCGGCCCACCGCAAGATCAAGTGGTGGTCCGGTGGCGGCGGCACCCCGGACTCCCACGGCACCCACACCGCCGGGGCCGCGGTGGGGGACCGGCGGCCGGTGGACGGCGGCAGCTCCGGCAACGGCATGGCCCCGGATGCCTTCCTGGTCCACCATTCCTACTTCCCGACCAGCGCCAACCTGCTGGCCATGCTCAACGAGGCCTGGTCCCACGGGGCCCGCATCCACACCAACTCCTGGGGCAACAACTACACCCGGGACTACGACCTCTGGTGCCGGGACATCGACGCCTACTCCCACGACCGGGAGGACACCCTGGTCCTCTTCGCCGTCAACAACGGCCAGGGCATCAAGAACCCCGAGAACGCCAAGTCGGTCGTCGCCGTGGCCGCCTCCATGCGGGACGACCCGGAGCAGCACGGCAGCGGCGGCCGGGGGCCGACCCAGGACGGCCGCCTCAAGCCGGAGGTCTTCGCCCCGGGCTGCACCACCTACTCCGCCGCCGCCGGGGCCTCCTGCCTGACCGTGGGCTTCTGCGGCACCTCCATGGCCTGTCCGGTGGTGGCCGGGGCCGCCGCCCTCCTCAAGCAGTACTTCGAGGACGGCTACTACCCCGATGGCGTCCCGGACCCGGCCCGGGGCTTCACCCCCTCGGGCTCCCTGCTCCGGGCCTGTCTCGCCGCCTCGGGCGTGGACATGGCCGGGATGCCGGGCTACCCCTCCTACGAAGAGGGCTGGGGCCGGATCCTCCTGGACAAGGTCCTGCACTTCCCCGGCGACCGCCGGCGCACCCGGGTGGTGGACGTGCCTCACGCCCTGGGCCTCACCCAGGGCCAGGTGCAGGTCCACACCTTCGAGGTCCGGAACGGCCGTTGGCTGCGCGTCACCCTGGCCTTTGCCGACGAGCCGGGCAGCGCCTTCGCCGCCGACCCGGTCGTCAACGACCTGGACCTGGTGGTCCACTCGCCCACGGGGCGGGAGTACCATGGCAACCTGTTCCTGCCCGGCACCAGCGAATCCCGGCCCCACGCCGTGCGCCACGACACCAGGAACTCCCTCGAGTGCGTCCTGGTGCCCTACCCGCCCGACGGCACCTGGACCGTCGAAATCGTCGGCCGGGACGTCCCGGTCGGACCCCAGGGCTACGCCGTGGTGGCTCACTACTGATGGCCATCATCCCCGCTGTGCCTCGGGCCGCCACGATTCCCCTTTTTCTTTCGGGCCGCACGTGGTTTCGCTCCCCCGGACCGCGTGCGGTCCATTCTTCTACCTTTTCTCATCCTCCTGGGAGGCCAGGCGGTAGCCCAG
The DNA here is from genome assembly GCA_964389745.1 of uncultured Planctomycetales bacterium. Lineage (GTDB taxonomy): Bacteria > Planctomycetota > UBA1135 > UBA1135 > UBA1135 > CAYMFV01. The sequence goes on from CAYMFV010000145.1 coordinate 1,604, forward strand.
GCCGCGCACCGTGAGGATGTAGCGGGGCGCCGCAGGATCCGGCTCGAAGCGCCGGCGCAGGCGGACCACGAAGTTGTCCACGGTCCGCGGCGTTGGATCCACCTCGCCTTCCCACACCCGGGCGAGGATGTCCTGGCGGCTGACCACCGCCCCCCGGCCCTCCAGGAGGAGCTTGAGGATGCCGTACTCCTTGCTCGGCAGGGTCTCCACCGACCCGTCCACCGCGCAGGCCTCCCGGGTCACCAGGTCCACCCAGCCGCCGCCCACCGGCACCCGGCCCCGGACGGGTTCCCGGTCCCATGCAGTCCGCCGCAGCAGGGCGTGGATCCGGGCCAGGAGCTCGTCCAGGTGGAAGGGCTTCACCAGGTAGTCGTCGCCGCCGGCCATCAGCCCCTCGACCCGGTCGGGGGGCAGGTCCCGGGCGGTGAGGAACAGGACCGGCGTCCGGTCGCCCTCCTTGCGCATCCGCCGGCAGACCTCGAAGCCGTCGAGCCGCGGCAGCATCACGTCCAGGAGGATCAGGTGGAAGCCCCCCTCCCGGATGGCCCGGAGGGCCGCCTCGCCGTCGGTGGCCAGGGCCGTCCGGTAGCCCTCGGCCTCCAGGTTGTCGCACACCAGGGCGGCGATGCGCTCCTCGTCCTCCACCACCAGGACCCGGGGCTTGTGGCTCTTGTCCCTCATGTCGCTTCTCCTGCGGCCAGGGGCCATTCCACTGTGAAGACCGCCCCCGCGCCAGGGCCGGGGCTCCGGGCCGAGATCCGGGCGCCCTGGCCCCGGACCAGCTCGGACACCAGGTAGAGCCCGAGTCCGACGCCGGGGGCGGTGCGGACGCGCTCGTCGCCGGCCCGCCAGAAACGCCGGAAGAGGTGCCGGGCCTCCTCGTCGGTGAAGCCCCGGCCCTGGTCGGAGACCTCCAGGACCGCCCGCTCGCCCCGGCGCGACAGCCTGAGGTGGACCGGCCGCCCCTCGCCGTACTTGCGGGCGTTGTCCAGGAGGTTCCGGAGGATGGGCTCCAGGGTGGCGGGATCGGCCTCGGCCACCACTCCGTCCTCGATGTCGCACTCGAGGGCGTCGCCGCCGGTGGCCCGGAGCCGCTCCAGGGCCCGGCGGACGGCCGCCGAGAGGTCCACCGGCCGGGGCTGGGTGCTGAAGGCGGCGGCGTCCATGCGGCCGACGGCCAGGACGTTCTCCACCAGGCCCTCCAGGCGTTCCAGGTCGGCCAGCATCCCCTGGGCGTAGCGAGGGGCCCGGACCGGGTCGGGCCGGCGCATCAGGGACTCCAGCGCCAGGCGCAGGGACTGGAGGGGGGAGCGGAACTCGTGGGTGACGGCGTGGAGGAAGTTCCGCTGCTGGAGGGTGAGGAAGGCCTCCCGGGCGGCGGTGCGCTGGAAGAGCCAGAGGAGGAGCAGGGCCAGGAGGAGGAAGAGGGAGCCCTCGCCCAGGACCATGGCCCGGCGGCGGTCGAGCTCGGCCTGGATGCGTTCCACCTCGGCACCGCTGATCTCGAGACGCCCCGGCCCCTCCTCGTCCCGGGAGGGGGGCTGGTGGACGATCCCCGGGAAGCCGGGTGCCAGGTCGCTCCAGGCAGCGCCGGGGTCCTCGGCGAAGTCCGGGTGGGCCTGCCAGTGGAGGGTCGCCGCCGCCCGGCGCTCCCGGAGCACGGCCAGGGAGGCCTCCTCCACGGCGTTGGCCTGGCTCCAGATGACCCGGCCCCACCAGAGGAGCTGGACCCCGAAGAAGATGGCCACCAGGGTGGCCCAGAGAGGCAGGCGGGAGTAGCGCATGGTCCCGGACCGGGCATCCTACGGGGCGATTCCTGTGGCAGAATAGGGGAGCCCCCCCCGACGGCGGTGCCCGGCGCCCGCCGGATTCCCCGAACCATGACACGACGACTCCTCTTCCTCCTCCTTCCCCTCGGCGCCCTGGGTCTGGGCTTCCTGGCCCGGGCCGATGCCGGCCCTGACACCGCCGAGGCGGCGGTCCGGGTCTTCCCCTGGGGCTTGATGGACGAGGTCCGGCGCACGGATCTCGCGGTGCCCATGCAGGTCCAGATCTACAACGGGGGCACCGAGGCCGTCTCCCTGGAGGGCTTCCGGGTGGTCCGGGCCGACGGGGAGGTCCTGGTGGCGGTGGACCTGGCCGGGGAGCGGCTGCCCGGGGATGGCGGGCGCGTGGCCGACCTCTACTACGACCTGGAGCTGGTGGATCCCGAGATCTCCCACCGGCACACCCACCGGATCTTCCTGCCCGAGGCGGCCCGTCCCGAGCTGGACCCGGCCAGCGAGGCCGATGTGGTGGAGGCCATCATCCGGGGGGTCCGGCGCCTCCAGGAGGAGGGGGCGCCCATGCTCCGGAACCTCCAGTTCGATCTGGACCTGGCCCGCCTCTTCCCGGCGTCGGCCCGCCCCGGGGACGAGGCCGCCTTCGACGTGGTGGTGGCCTACCGGGACGCCGGCGGCCGGACGGGGCAGGCCGTCTGGAACCACACCCTGCGACTGCTCGCGCCGTGGCAGGCCCCGCCCGCGGCCTGGACCCGGCGCGCCGGCCAGACCGGCGCCTGGTACAAGGGCGACCTGCACGTCCACAACTGCCGGGACCAGGCGATCGGCGGCTGCCCCGAGGACTGCGCGGCGGAGTCCTTCAACATCACCGGCTCCTTCTCCACCGCCCAGCTCAAGAGCCAGTTCCAGGCCCTGGGCTTCGACTGGTTCAGCTCGAGCAGCCACTCCTACTGCATCAGTGACCAGGAGTTCCAGGAGATCGCCAACGAGACGACGACCCTGGATGAGCCGAGCTTCAAGATCCTGTGCGGCACCGAGCAGTCGGGCCGGGAGACCGGGCGCCAGGAGGGCGGCGACAGCGCCGACTGGCTGTGCTTCCTGGGCTTCGGCAGCCCGACCTTCCACATGGGGGCCCACGCCATCACCACGCGCAGGGTCGGGGGCCGGGACGGCTTCCTGGACTTCTGCGACAACCCCCTCCACGACGTGGTCCAGAACACCAGCGAGGTCCGGGCCGAGGGCGGCGTGGCCATCGCCAACCACCCCGCCGCCGACTACTGGGCCTTCAACAGCACGGCGGTGCTGACCGGCAACGAGGCCGGTGGGCTGCACGGCGTCGAGATCTGGAACGGCCGGGGGGCCTCGGCTGGGGCGGGGCACAAGAGCTGGTGGATCCGGCGGCTCCTCGACGACCGGGTGCTCTACGCCTACAGCGGCAGCGACACCCACGACGCCGCCTTCGACTTCGGTGCCACCTTCGCCTACGTGTCCGGGACCTTCACCGAGACCAAGCTGGTGCGCTCCCTCGCCGAGGGCCGGACCTACGTGAGCAACGGCCCCTTCCTGGCGGTGACGGTGACGGACAATGCCGGCCGGGAGCTGGTGCTGGGTGACGTCTTCGAGATCCGCCTCTCCCAGGTGCCCCACAACTACCCGATCCAGGTGCACGCCTTCTACAACACCGGGACGGCCCCGGCGACGGTGCGCATCTACATGGGGAAGGTGGGGGACAGCGCCGAGACCCTGATCCAGGAGTTCAGCCCTCTCACCGGCGGCGGCGAGGCGGTGGCCTCCACCGTCCTGCCGGACACCGCCAGCTCCTGGTTCCGGGCCGAGCTGGAGCTTCTGGACAGGACCCAGGCGGCCTTCACGAGCCCGGTCTTCATCCGTCTGGTTCCCTGAGCGCGGCGGCAGATCGGGCATGAGCAAGCGCATCCCGGCTGACTGGCCGCCGGTACGTATCGTCGAGACGCCCGCCCAGCTCGACGCAGCCCTGGCGATCTGGCGGGACGCCGGCGTCCTCGGCGTGGACACCGAGTCCAACTCCTTCTACGCCTACCACGACCGCCTCTGCCTCCTGCAGGTGAGCACCGAGGACGAGGACTGGATCGTGGACCCCCTGGCCCTGGGGGAGGCGCTCCGGGCCTTCAACCCCCTCCTGGAGGACCCGGCCCTGGTCAAGGTCTTCCACTCCGCCGAGTTCGACCTGATGCTCCTCAAGAAGGACCTGGGCGCCGAGGTGCGGGGGCTCTTCGACACCCAGGTGGCGATGACCCTGCTGCGCAGCGGTCCCACCGGCCTGGCCGCCCTGCTCCAAGACTTCTACGGCCTGGAGCTTTCCAAGAAGGAGCAGCGCTCGGACTGGGGCCGGCGGCCCCTGACCCCCTCCCAGATCGCCTACGCCCGCCTGGACACCCACTGGCTGCCGGATCTGTACCGGCGACTGCGCCAGGAGCTGGAGGAGAAGGGCCTCCTCGAGGCCGCAGCGGGGGAGTTCCGGCGCCTGGAGCAGGAGATCCTGCCGCCCCGGGAGGCCGACCCCGAGGGCTGGCGCCGCATCAAGGGCGCCCGGAACCTGGACCCGGAGGCGGCGGCCCGGCTGCGGGCCCTGTACCAGTGGCGGGAGGCCCTGGCGGCGGAGGAGGACCGGCCACCCTTCCGCATCCTGGGCAACGAGGCCCTCCTCGAGCTGGCCCGACGCCCCCCCCGGGGCATGCGGGAGCTGGCCGCGGTCAGGGGCGTGGGCTGGAACAAGGCCCGGAAGGTCGGAGACGAGATCCTGGGCGCCCTGCGGGGCGTCCAGGGACAGGTGGTGGCGGCGCCCGTAATCTCCCGGGACCCGGCGGACCGCCGGCGCCGGCGGGTCCAGCGGGAGAACCAGGAGGCCCTGCGCCGGTGGCGCAAGGAGATGGCCGAGCGGCTGGAGCTGCCCAGCGAGCGCCTCATCCACCGCCGGCACCTGGAAGCCATCGGCCGCCACCTCCCCCGGACCCGGGAGGACCTCCTGCGCCTCGTGCCCCTGAACGACTGGCAGCGGGAGCACCTGGAGGAGTCCCTCCTGGAGCTCCTGGCGACCTTGCCGGATCCCGAAGCCGGCGGCTAGTCACCCCCGCCGTCCCAGAGGGCCTCCCGGGCCCGGCGCAGGATCGCGCCGAACGAGACGGCATCGCGGGCGGTGACGACGGCGGCCAGCTCCGCGAGGGCCTCCTGCATGGCGGCGTAGACCTCGTCCCGGTGGGGGTTGAGGTGCTGGATGTCCAGGTAGAGCTCGGGATCCTCTTCCAGGACCGAGCGGGAGGTGTCGGCCTGGCGCCGGAAGGTCGTGGAGGCGGTGGCGTGCAGCTCTGCCGCCGGGAGGCCGGCCCGGTCCAGGGCGGCGCCGAAGAGGATGCCGGTGAGGTGGGCCAGGCCGAGGAGCCAGCCCATGAGGCGATCGTGGCGGGCGAAGGGAACGGCCACGAGGCAGGTGAAAGGATGTCGCAGCAGGCTCTCCACGGCCGCCCGTTCTTCGGCCTCGGGGCGCCGGCAGGCGAGGACGAAGGTCAGGGACTCGGAGAGGGACTTCCCCGGTCCGAACATCGGGTGCAGGGAGTGCACGGCGACGCCGGCGGCATCGGCCGCGGCGAGCTGCTCCTCGAGGTGGGACTTGATGGAGGCGATCTCGACCACCCGGCCCCGTGGCCGCCGGGCAACGACCTCGGCCAGGACCTCCGGCATGATCGCCAGGGGGGGGGAGAGGAGGATGGTGTCGAAGGCGTCGAGCTCGGGGACATCGGCGAGCCGGGGCCAGGTGTCGGCGGCCGGCGGCAGGGCGGCCAGGAGCGGGGCCACGACGGCGACCCTATGGCCGACGATCCGGGCGAAGGCCCGGAACCACGAGC
>CAYMFV010000146.1:0-7262 GCA_964389745.1 uncultured Planctomycetales bacterium
CGCCGGCGGCATCGACAACTCCTTCGAGCTCCTCCCTGGCGCGCAGCGCCTCCCGAGCTGCAGCCCTCGTGCGCACCTCCTCCCGGCGGAGCTGCGTCACGACGGTCGTGATGAAGTACCACGAAGTGAGCAGGAGCAGGACCTGGAGCAGGATCCGCGCGACGACGTAAGGCAGGTGGTGGCTTGCGTGGAGTACCTCCTCCTCGCCGTGCGGGAACAGTTGCAGGGTATAGTGCCCGATCCACTCGAAGCACTCCAGCAACGCCAGGCCCGTGAACAGGGCGGCGCCCACGACCGCCACAGCGAGGGCCTTGTCCCGGCTGAACAGGATTCCGGCAATGACGACATGGAAAAGATAGAGGAAGGACATGGGGTTCTCGATCCCCCCGGAGAAGTGGAGGAGGACCGTGAGAATCACCAGGTCCAGGTACATCTGGCTGAGCAGCAAGCGCTCGAGCGGCAGGCGATCCCGTTCCAGGAGGACGCCGAAGACCAGGTTCACGAGGGCGAGCAGCCCAACCATGGCGAGCAGCCAGCCCAGGAGGTCCGCCGGCAGCAGGTGCAGGACCTCGACCGTGACCATGATCAGGACCACCGCGCTGGCGCAGGCCAACCAGCGCATCCAGTGGTACCAGCGGGCCAGGCGGTGAAGGCCAGCCCTGGGCATGAAGCTCTCCGGCGCCGATACGGAGAATGGCGAAGGGCGGCTTCGCAACCCGATGGAGACAGCGGCCAGAGCCACCAGGATGGAGGCGAGCAGACCGCGCACCCGGTGCAAGGTGTGCAGCGTCTCCATCTCCAGCCCTTGGAGCATCGTCCTCTCGAGGATCTCGTAGAGGCCCAAGAGGGCCCCCGTCAGTACGAGACCGACGAGAACCGCCTTGCCGAAGGGCGAGCCCGTGGTCCGGGGCTCCCGTTCCATGCGCGGGTGCGGCGAGCTGGCCATGGTGGCAGTATGCCAACGGCGCAGCGCCTGGAAGGGCACTTTGGTGCCCTGTTCACGGACGAAGAGAGCAGGATAGTGCACCGCCACGCCCAGGAACCCGAAGACGACGCTTCCCCGGGAACGGCGACGGGGTTATCAAGTGCCCGATGGAGCGCCTCTCCCGAGAGGAATGCGTCCGCCGCATGCGGGAACGGTTGCTGGAGCTCTCCGGCGGCGAGGAGGAGCTGACCGTCTGCGACGCCGCCGCCGAGGGCCGGGTCTTCTGCCGGGGCTTCGACCGCTTTCCCGACCACGTCCTCCGGGAGCGCTTCCCCTGGCTGTCCCAGGACGGCCCCGACCGGGAGGAGCTCCTGCGCCGGATCCGGGAGTGGATCCACGCCCGGGAGTTCGTCCTCGGCCTGCCCACCGCCTGCGACGTGATGGCCCTCGAGGGCGACCTCTGCTTCGGCTGGGACACCTTCGACGACGAGAAGCTCGCCGCCTCCTACCAGGAGCTGTTCGGCGAGGAGGTGGAGATCGTCGGGTAGGGAGACCGCTGGCGATGGTGGCAGGTCGGGCCAGAGCCAGGAAGCGCGTCACGAACGGGCGCCCAGGGTGTCACACATTCATGATGCGTCCGTACTCCCGCATCCGGTATCTCCCGGCGGGATTCCTGGTTGCAGTCCGCATGCCCGACGAGCCGTGCATCCGGCGGGATGGGACCTGTGCCATCGTCGACAACCAGCAGCCGATCGTCTGCAAGTGCGTCCACTGAAGGCCGTGGCCGGCGCCACGGGGCGGGGGCACCTCTGGTTCCTCCTCGGCGCCCTGCTCCTGTGCCTGGCGGCCATCGTCTGGTGGGGTTCCTGGCGGAGCCACGGGCCCCGGCACGCCCCCGGACTGCAAGCCGGTGCGGACCGGGCAGTGCCGGAGCCGGCGGCCCCCCGGGCGGTTTCTCCGGAGGCAGCCAGGCGGGCCCTCCAGGACGCCCCCGCCCACGAGGGCGGGCCGGCACGACGCTCCTGGCGAGGCTGGGTCCTGGAAGAGGGCACGGGCCGTGAGCTCGCCGGCTACCGCGTGCAGCTCGAGGTGCCCGCCGCCCTGCGGAGCGCCACCGAGGACGCGCCCGGATCCCTCACCTTCGAGGCCACGACGGCCGCCGATGGGAGCTTCACGCTGCGCAGCCCGGAGGAGATCCTCCCGGCCGCCCTGCTCCCCGTGGTCGTGTTCGACGACCTGGGCGAACGAGCATACGAGGGCCACGTCATCCTCGCCGACGACATGGTCCTCTTCGTGAAGGCCCCGCTCCTCCTGCACGGCAGGATCCTGGACGCCGCCCAGGTCTGCGATGGCCCGGTGGCCTTCGCCCTGAGCCAGCAACCCGCGGGCTTCGCGGGCCAGCCGACGGTCCTGCTGCGCGGTTTTCTCGACGACGACGGCGGCTTCGCGGGGCTGGCGCGCCCGGCCTGGCCCCGGCTGCCGGTCGACCTCTGGGTCACCTGCGGCGGTTTCTCCTGTGCCCTCCACACCGACCTGCCCACGCTGTCCTCCGCCGCCGGGTTCGCCGGCCACCTCGGGCTCTCGCGGACCGTCCTCACCGTTCGGGAGAAGAACGGCATCGCCGTTCCGGGGGCCCGGGTCTGGGCCGCGCCTCCCGGTTCACCCGTGGCGGGAACCGCCAGCCGCCGGTCCACGGACGAAGCAGGGCGGACGACCCTGCTCGTGCCCCGGAACGGGCTCGAGGTCACCGTCTGGGCGGACGGCTACCGCCTGTCCGCTTTCCACCTCCCCGGGAAGGACGTCCCCCGGGAATGGCAGGTCCTGCTCGAGCCGCTGGACGACCAGTGCTTCCTCGAGGGCCGGGTGAGCACCTGCACGGGGGAGCCCGTGGCGGGTGCCGTCGTCACCGCCCTGCCGGACCTTCCGAGCGACGCGCCCGCACTGATCCACCCGGCCCGGAGCCGGAGCGACGAGGGCGGCTGGTTCCGGTTCCCCGTCGGCACGGACGGCATCCCCGTGGAGGTCACCACGTTCCACCCGGACTTCGGCATGAGCCCGGTGCAGCGCCTCGTCCCCGCGGGCCAGCGCCTCGCGTTCTTCCTGCCCGGGGCCCGGCGACTGCGCGTGCACGCGGTGGCTCCGGGGAACGCCGCCGAGGCCGGCGCCGGCGACGTGCAGCTCTGCGTGATTCCCCTGGACGACGAGGTGGACTGCCCGGCGGGCGGGAGGCCGGTGGCCCTGGCCCAGGACGGCGTCCTTCCCCTCGAGACCGAGCCGGTCCCCGCCGGCCGTTTCCTCCTGGCCCTGTACGCCCCGGGGCTCGACCTCTACGGCGAGGCCACGGTCCAGGTGGACGCATCCCGGCTGGCGGAGCCTCGGGAAGTGGTCGTGTTCCTGCAGCCGGCCGCGTACTTCGAGGGCACCGTCGAGGGCGCCACCCCGGGCGTCCTCGTGCGGCACCGGAACCCGGACTGGCGCTTCCCGGACATCTGGAACGGCCTCGGCCACGGGCTTGTAGGGAGCGACGGGAGCTTCCGGGTGCTGGCCGGAAGCCGGGATTCCGGAACCCTGGAGGTCCTGGGCGCGGACGACCAGGTCCCGGCGACGACGACGGCGGTCGCCGGCCAGCCGGTCCGGGTCGTCCTCCCGAGGTGAGGTCACCTCTCCTCCGGGCATCCCTGGCGTGCGCCCGCACGGCGCAGGGCGGCCAGGGCGCGGGCAACGCGCTGGCGGGCCGCCGTTGTCGAGACACCCAGGACGTCTGCCACCCCTGTGTAGTCCATTCCCAAGAGAAACCGCAGCTCCAGGACCTGGCGGTGCGCCTCCGGCAGTCGTGACAGTCTGGCCAGCAGCCGCTCCCGCTCCTCCCGCTGTTCCAGGAGGCGATGGGGCTCTTCCAAGCTGTCATCCCGGACCTGCACGGCGTCGCCGGCAAGCGGGAGGCCCCTCTCCCGGCCGGCGCAGGACCTTTGCTTGTTGAGCCAACGGGTCCGCAGCACGCGGCGCAGGAATGCCCGGGGCTGCTGCACCCTGTGGCCGCCATACTCCAGGGCCGCGAGCAGGGCTTCCTGGCTCAGGTCCTCCGCCTGGTCGGCGTCCGGCACGAGACGGGCTGCCTCCTGGCGTACCCATGCTGTGAGTGCCGCAGCGCTCGCAAAGCCCGCCAGCGGACAGTCCTTCATCGACAATCCCCTCGCTCGTGCGGGCCAACCTATCACGACGCTGGATCGTGAGTCAAGTCAGAACATGGGGATCAGGGCCTCCACCGACGTCGTGGTGAGTTCCCCTTCATGGATGACCTGCCGGCTGTCCGGCTCCTCCCCCGGGCGAGTGACCCGCCAGCCGACCTGCAGCTCTCCCGCGGGTGCCTGGAAGGGGATCCGCAGGAGGGGGGCGTCTCCGGCGCTTCCCTGGGCGCGGGCGATCGCCCGGATCGAGGCCACGTCGCCCCGCACGATGTCGATCTCCGGCAGGTCCGGGACGGACCACCAGGCCACCAGGCTCTCGCCCTCCCCGATGCACCCTGCCGGCAACAGGATGGCCCGGTCCTCCAGGGGCACGTGTTCCAGCACGCGATCCTGCCGTACGTGGAACAGGAGGAGGTAGGGAGGCGCGGCCCGCCCGAAGCGGCACAGCCTGCCGGGCTCGAAGACTCTGCCGACGGGTTCGTCAAAGTACAGGCGGATGACCCCCTTCGCCGGGACCGCCACGGCATCCCTGGCCCAGAGCTCGCCGCCGGCAGGCCCCCGATCGAAGGTACCGTGGAGCAGGAGGTCCGGCGTCAGGTCGGCCGTGGCCAGGACGTCCACCCGATCCGCCCAGCGCTGCTCGAGGTGGACGACCCCGAGGTCCAGGACTGCACGGGGCCCCAGGGCGACGGTCTGCCTCCAAGGCCGCCACTCCGGCGCGATGACGGTGATGGTCAGGTGTCCAGGGGGAGTCCCACGGTACGCGACGACGCCCTGACGCGGCAAGATGCGGAGAGCGAATCCGCCGTCGGGGCCGACGGTGGCCACGCCTTCCTCGACCGGCAGCCACTCCTTCCTCCCGAGGTGTCGGGTCGAACGGAAGAGGAGCCGGCACCGCTGCGGCAGCGGATACCCTGGCGGGACGACGATCCTGCCCCGGCAGAGAATCGCCGAGTGAAGGACCAGCACGGACTCCGCGGTCACAGGCACTCCAATGTCCGTTCGCCCCCACAATCCCGCCCGGTCGTCCTGGACCCATACTCTGTAGCGGCCTCGCGGCGCCCGGAAGCGCACTTGCCCGCCCGCGGTCTCTCCCACGGTCTCGAAACCGGCGTGGACCCCCACAGTGCCCCACGGATGATCCTCGTACACCGTGGGCTGCACCTTGCGGAAGTGGACGAGGGTCCGCCCTGGTGGTTCCGTGCCGTCCTCAAGGGTCACCGCCAGCACCGAGATCTGGAGCTCTTCGTCGCGTCCGCACAGCTCCGCTGGACACGCGATCGAGATCTCGCGTGGCGGAGCGTGGACCACTATCGACTTCGAGTGCCTGTCTTGGAAGTCGACAGACATCCACCTGTCTTCCGAGAAGCGGATCGAGAACCCCGAGAAGGTCGTGTCCCCAGAGGGGTCGTAGGCGAGCGCCCAGGCCACCCCATCGGCCACACGCCCCCATGTCGCCGGAACCGGAAATGCGAACCGAGGGGCCAACCGGTCGGCCCTGCCTCCCACTCCCTCCAGCCGGAAGAGATGGATGGGGTGCAACAGGATCTCCTCCGCTTGCTGGTCGGCAAGCGCCACTGCATGTCCCGGAGCCCAGACCTTGACCGGCCCGTCCAGCTTCCGGGGCAGGCGGCCCCCCACCAGGGACACCCGGACCGGTGACCCGCCCTCTGGCCTGGCGAGCAGGACCTCGTCCAGCCGCGGGCCCCGCACCGAGAGGACCCGGGGGCCGCGCTCCTCCTCGGGAGCGACCGCCGCTGGCCCGGATCCGGACCCGGCCAGGGACTGCCGTCCCGTGACCTCCTCCGGGGGTGTGGGGGGTGCTCCCGCTCCCTCGGCGACGGCACCGCCCGGCCCGCCTGCGGGTGCACCCGCCAATCCAGGGCGTGCCGGGCCGCCACCAGCCCGGACGAGGAACAGGACGACGACTGCCCCCGCGACGAGCAGGCCTGCCGTGCGGACCAGGCGTCGCCCATTGCGGCTCCTCATCTCACAGCGATTCGGGACTTTGGAACCAAGGCCCCATCCCTGCCGGGACCCTGACCAGGATAGGTCCCCGGCAGGACGCCGTCACAAGGGATCCACCACCACCCCGTCCCGCTGGCAGAGTTCGTGGAGGGCGGTCTCCATGGGGTCCAGGCGGCGGTCCACGGGCAGCTTCACGAGGATCTGCCGGCGCCAGCGGCCGCGCAGGCGCTCCACCGGGGGCGGGGCGGGGCCGAGGAGCTGGACGGCGCTCTCGGGGCAGGCGGCGGCGGCCTCCTGCAGGCGCGTGGCGGCGCTCCGGGCCCGCTCCTCGACCCGGCGGACGTCGCCGGCCTCGACCAGGATGCGGAGCACCCGGCGGAAGGGCGGGTAGCCGAAGACCCGGCGCTCCTCCAGCTCCCGGGTGGCGAAGCCGGCGTAGTCGTGGCGGACCGCCGCCTGCAGGGCCGGGTGCTCCGGGCACCAGGTCTGGACCACCACCCGCCCGCGCCGTGCGCCCCGCCCGGCCCGGCCGGCCACCTGGGCCACCAGGTTGAAGCAGCGCTCCGCTGCCCGGAAGTCGGGGTGGTGCAGGGCGACGTCGGCGTTGAGCACGCCCACCAGGGTCACCTCGGGGAAGTCCAGGCCCTTGGCCACCATCTGGGTGCCCAGGAGGATGTCCAGCCGGCCGGCGCCGAAGTCGTCCAGGACCTGCTCGTAGGACTCCCGGCGGACCATGGTGTCCCGGTCCATGCGGGCCAGGCGGGCCCCGGGGAAGAGGCGACGGATGGTGTCCTCGGCCCGCTCGGTGCCCACCCCCACCAGGGTCACGGGCCGGCCGCAGGACGGGCACGCCTCGGGGGGGGGCTGCTCGTCCAGGCAGTAGTGGCAGACCGCCTTCCGCCGCCAGCGGTGCCAGGTGAGGGAGACGTCGCAGCGGGGGCAGTGGACGCTGCCGCCGCAGGCCCGGCAGTGCCAGGCGGGGGCGAAGCCCCGCTGGTTCAGGAAGAGGATGGCCCGCTCGCCCCGCTCCAGGGTGGTGGCCAGGGCCCGGCGCAGGGGTTCGCTGACCACCGTCCAGTGGCCCTTCTCCCGGGGCTGGACCCGCATGTCCACCAGCTCCACCGCGGGCATCCGGCCGCCGGCCACCCGCTCGGGGAGTTCGAGGAGGTGGAGGCGGCCGT
>CAYMFV010000147.1:0-7216 GCA_964389745.1 uncultured Planctomycetales bacterium
CTGGCCGGATGGCCCCAGGGAGCCGCCAGCCGGTCGCCCTCCAGGGTGCGGCTGCGCAGCTCCCGGAGCGGCACGGCGCAGGCCCGGCACAGGTCCTCGAAGAGGCTCCGGCAGCGCCCGGCCAGGCTCTCGGGACCGCCCGCGGGGCCGCCCGCCGGCTGCCAGGCCACAGCCGCCAGCCAGTGCCGCTCCCGGGGCAGATCCCCGGCCCGAGGCTCGTAGCCCCTGCCCACCTCGAAGAGGAGGGCCGCCTCCCGTTCCCGGAGGTTGCGGGCTGCCTGCTCGAGGAGGCTCGGGACCGGGTCCCGGCGGACCAGGTCCACACGGTCCTGGACCGGGTTGTGCAGCCGGACGAAGGCCTCCAGGGGCAGGTGCAGGCGTTCGGCCCAGCGCCGGTCCAGGAAGGAGTAGCCCTCGGACTCGTAGCCCCCGTGGGCCAGGGCCAGGCGGTCGGCCAGGCGCCGTGCCAGGAGCCGCAGGGGGTCGTCGGGAGCCGGCACCACCGGCGCCACCATGGGTGCCGGCCGGATCCGGTGGTAGCCCGCCAGGCGTCCCACCTCCTCCACCAGGTCGACCTCGGTGGTCACATCCCGGGTGGCGCGCCAGGAGGGCACCTGCACCTGGAACCGCCCCCCCTCTCCCGGGGACACGGCGAAGCCCAGGCGGTCCAGGATCCCGGCCATCTCCGCCGCCGCCAGCTCCACGCCCAGGAGCCGGGCGGTCCGGGTCGGATCGAGGCTCAGCTCCAGGCGCGGCGCCTCGGCGTGCCCGGCCCGGGCCGGCGCCCCCGCCAGGCGGGCCTCCGGGCGCAGCTCCTGGAGGAGGAGGGCGAAGCGCCGCAGGGCCAGCTCGGCGAGGGCCGGGTCCAGGGACTTCTCGAAGCGGGCCGAGGCATCGGTCCGGAGGCCGTGCCGGGCGCTGGTGCGCCGGATCCGGGCCGGCTGGAAGACCGCTGACTCCAGGAGGATGGCGGTGGTGTCCTCCTGTACCTCGGTGGCCTCTCCGCCCATGACCCCGGCCAGGGCCACGGCCCGCGCGCCGTCCCAGATGAGCAGGTCCCGGGGATCCAGCCGCCGCTCCACCCCGTCCAGGGTGGTCAGGGTCTCCCCCCCCCTGGCGGAACGGACCAGGATGGCCGGTTCGGACAGCCGGGCCAGGTCGAAGGCGTGGGTCGGCTGGCCCAGCTCGTGGAGGACGTAGTTGGTGAGATCCACCACGTCGTTCAGGGGCCGCTGGCCGACAGCCAGGAGGCGCTGGCGGATGCGGCCCGCGGACGGCCGGGGGGGGGCGGCGAGCTCGACCTGGAGGGCCAGGTACATGGGACAGCCGTCGGGATCCTCCAGGGTCACGGGCACCGCGGCCGGCGGGCCGGGCCAGTCCTCCAGAACCGGCAAGGGGCGGAGCTCCCGGCCGAGGATGGCGGCGAGCTCCCGGGCGAAGCCATAGTGGCCCCAGAGGTCCGGCCGGTGGGTAAGGGACTTGTTGTCCAGCTCCAGGACCACGTCGGCGAGGCCCAGCCACTCCACCAGGGAGGCGCCCACGGGGGCGTCCTCGGGAAGCTCGAGGATGCCGCGGTGGTCGTCGCCGAGATCCAGCTCCCGGCTCGAGCAGATCATGCCGCAGGAGAGCTGGCCCCGGAGCTTCGCCTTCTTGATCTTCAGGCCACCGGGCAGGGTGGCCCCCACCGGCGCGAAGGCCACCTTCAGACCCTGGCGGACGTTGGGAGCGCCGCAGACCACCGGTACCGTCTCGCCGCCGCCGAACTCCACCCGGGTGAGGGACAGGCGATCGGCGTCGGGATGGCGGCTGCACTCCACCACCAGGCCGATGCGCACGTCGGCCAGGGCTTCCCCGTAGCGTTCCATCCCCTCCACCTCGGCGGTGTGCAGGGACAGGAGCTCGGCCACCTCCTCCGGCGCCACGCCGTCCAGGTCCACGAAATCACCAACCCACCCGAGGGAGACCTTCATGCCGGGAACTGCTCCAGGAAACGCAGGTCACCGCTGAACAGCCAGCGGATGTCGTCGATGCCGTAGCGGAGCATGACGACCCGGGACAGGCCCAGCCCGAAGGCGAAGCCGCTGTACTCGCCCGGGTCGACGCCGCAGGCCCGGAGCACGTTGGGGTGCACGAGGCCCCCGGGCATCAGCTCGATCCAGCAGCTCCCCTTGCACACCCGGCAGCCACCCCCGCAGAAGGGGCAGCGGGCATCCAGCTCGAAGCCGGGCTCCACGAAGGGGAAGAAGCCCGGCCGCAGCCGGGTCTCCAGCCGGCGGCCGAAGACCGCCTCCAGGAGGGAGTGCATGGCGTGGAGCATGTGCGGCACGCCGATGCCACGGTCGACCACCAGCCCCTCCATCTGGTGGAAGGTGTGCTCGTGGGTGGCGTCCTGGGTCTCGTTCCGGAAGACCCGGCCAGGCACCACCGCCCGCAAGGGGACGCCGTAGCGCCGCAGGGCCCGGACCTGCACCGGGGAGGTGTGGGTGCGCATGCAGATGCCCCGGCCGGGGTCGACCTCGTCCCCGGGAGGCTGCACCCAGATGGTGTCCTGGACATCCCGGGCCGGGTGGTCGGGCGGGATGTTCAGGGCGTCGAAGTTATTCTCCTCCCACTCCACCTCGGGGCCGTCCACGACCTGGTAGCCCATCCCGCGGAAGTGATCCTCGAGCTCCCGGGCCAGCCGGCTCACCGGGTGCAGCCCCCCCGGGGGCAGGGGCGGGCCGGGGAGGGTCGGGTCGAAGCCCTCGCCTCGTAGCTCCCGCTCCAGGGCCTCCCGGCGCAGCCTCTCCCGGCGCTCGTCGATGGCCGCCCGGAGGGCCTCCTTGACCTCGTTGGCGGCCCTGCCGGCGGCCGGGCGTTCCTCGGACGGCAGCTTGCCGAGGCCCCGGAGCAGGGCGGTGAGTCGGCCGTTGCGCCCCAGGAGGCGGACCTCCACCTCCCGGATCTCGGCCTCGGTGGTGGCCGCGGCGAGGGCCTGCAGGCCCTCCTGGCGGAGCTCCTCCAGGCCCTCCAGCATCGGGCCCGGGGTCAGGCGGCCAGGCCCTTCCGGGCGTGCTCCACCACGGCGGCGAAGGCCTCCGGATCCCGGAAGGCGAGCTCCGCCAGGACCTTCCGGTCCAGCTCCACGCCGGCCACCCGCAGGCCGTGGATGAACTGGCTGTAGGTCATGCCATGGCTCCGGGCCGCGGCGTTCAGGCGCACGATCCATAGGCGCCGGAAGTCCCGCTTGCGGGTCCGCCGGTCCCGGTAGGCGTAGAGCCCGGAACGCCACAGGGCCTCCTTGACGGTGCGCAGCAGGCGGTGGCGGGCCCCCCAGTAGCCGCGGGCGCGGCGCATGAGGCGGCGGCGGCGGCGCAGCCGCGGGACGACGTTGCGGGCACGGGTCATCCTTCCTTCTCCGGGAACGAGGTCGGGATCAGCCCCCGAGCATGGCCCGGTAGTTCCGGGCGAACTGGCCGGCCAGGGTGGTGTCGCGGCGCAGGCCGCGGCGCCGCTTCGCCGACTTGGCGGACAGGAGGTGGCCATGGCCCATCCGCCGCCGGAGGACCTTCCCTCCTGCGGACAGCTTCATGCGCTTGGCGACGGCCTTCTTGGTCTTCTGCTTGGGCATCGGGACGGCTCCTCCTTGCCGGCAAAGGGCGGGACATGATAGCGGCCCGGCCTCCACGGTCAAGGGAGACGGGCCGGCCCGGGCGGCTCATCCGCCCTTCCGGGCCAGGAGGAGGGTCATCCGGCGCCCTTCCAGCCGGGGCGGCCGGTCCAGCCGGGCGATGTCCTCCAGGGCTTCCACGACCCGGAGCATGACCGCCCGGCCGATGTCCTGGAAGACGATCTCCCGACCCCGGAACAGGCAGGTGACCTGGACCTTGTGGCCCTCCTCCAGGAAGCGCCGGGCCCGCTTGATCTTGATCTCCAGGTCGTGCCTGTCGATCTTCGGCCGGACCCGGATCTCCTTGAGGACGCTGGAGGCCGTCCTGGCCCGGCTCTGCTTCTTCTTCTGTTCGTACTTGAACTTGCCGTAGTCCAGGATCCGGCAGACCGGCGGGTTGGAGTTGGGCGCCACCTCGACCAGGTCAAGACCGGCCTCGTCGGCCATGCGCCGGGCCTCGGAGGTGGAGACCACACCGACCTGCTGGCCGTCGGGTCCGATGAGGAAGACTTCGCGTACGCGGATCTGATGGTTCAGGCGGTAGCGTTCCCGCTCCGGGGGTGCGTAGCGCCTGCGACTGGGGCGTCTCGGCGGAATGGTTGTCTCGTCCTTGGTTGTGTGCTGGGGAACGGCCGGCGTCGCTCCAGGGAGCGCCCCGGCCCTCGACGGGTCAGGACTCCGGCATGGCCTCCGCCGCCGCCGGGCTCTGGGGCAGGGCCGCCAGGCCCAGCTCGGCGAGCTGTGCCGGGTCCACGGGGGTGGGTGCCCCGGTCAGGGGACAGGCACCCGAGGAGGTCTTCGGGAAGGCGATGACCTCCCGGATCGAGGGGGCGCCGAAGAGCTCGGCGTACAGGCGGTCCAGGCCGATGGCGAAGCCGCCGTGGGGCGGCGGCCCGTAGCGGAAGGCCTCGAGGAGGAAGTCGAAGCGCCGCCGGGCCTCTTCGGGGTCGAGGCCGATGGCGGCGAAGACCGCCTCCTGGACCTCGGGCTGGTGGATCCGGATGGACCCGGAACCAAGCTCGACGCCGTTCAGGACCAGGTCGTAGGCCCGGGAGCGGACGCCCTCCCGCCGCCCCTCCAGGAGGGCGGGCAGGTCCGCCGCCACCGGCGCGGTGAAGGGGTGGTGGGCCGGCACCCAGGCCCCCTCCTCGTCCTCCTCGAAGAGGGGGAAGTCGGTGATCCAGAGGAGACGGTCCGGGCCGTGCACCAGACCCAGGAGCCGGCCCGCCCGGCGACGCAGGGCGTCCAGGGCCACCAGGGCCCGGCGGGGCCGATCGGCCACCACCAGGAGCAGGTCCCCCGCCTCGGCGGCGCAGGCGTCCAGGAAGGCGCTGCCGGCGGCGCCCTGGAGAAAGCGGCCCAGGGGGCCGGAGGCCTGCCGGCCCTCCCCCACCTTGGCCCAGGCGGCGCCCCCGGCCCCGGCATCCCGGGCGGTCTGCTCCAGGCCCTCGATCTCCCGCCGGCTGAGGCGGGCGCCTCCCGGGAGGCGCAGCCCCCGGACCAGGCCGCCCTCGGCCAGGACCCGGTCGAAGATGCGGAAGCCCAGGGCCCCGGCGGGAGCCCCCAGGTCCACCACCTCGAGGGGGTTGCGCAAATCGGGCTTGTCGCTGGCGTAGCGGGCCATGGCCTCGGCCCAGGGCATCCGGGCCAGGGGCAGCTCCAGCTCCCGGCCCAGGACCTCCCGGTACAGGTCGGCCACCACCGTCTCCACCACCGCCCACACGTCCTCCTCCTCCACGAAGGACATCTCCAGGTCGAGTTGCGTGAATTCCGGCTGCCGGTCGGCCCGGAGGTCCTCGTCCCGGAGACAGCGGGCGATCTGGAAGTAGCGCTCCAGCCCGGCCACCATGCACAGCTGCTTGAAGATCTGGGGCGACTGGGGCAGGGCGTAGCAGGAGCCCCGGCGCCGGCGGCTCGGCACCAGGAAGTCCCGGGCGCCCTCCGGCGTGGAGCGGGTCAGGAGCGGCGTCTCCACCTCGACGAAGCCCAGGCCCTGGAGGGTGCAGCGCAGCACGTGGTTGGCCCGGCTGCGGAGCAGGAGGAGACGCTGCATGGCCGGCCGCCGGAGATCCAGGTAGCGGTAGCGGAGGCGCAGCTCCTCCGGAGCGTCCAGCTCGTCCAGGATCTCCAGGGGCAGGCGGCCGGCCCGGGAAAGGACCTCCACCGCCGACGCCACCACCTCCACGTCCCCGGTGGGCCGCTCCGGGTTCCGCTGGCTGCCCACCCGCAGCCGGACCCGGCCCCGGACCCGGAGGCAGTCCTCGGCGTGCAGGCCGGTCAGGACCTCCAGCACCTCCGGCGGACTGTCCTGGTCGGCCACCACCTGGACCAGGCCGCTCCGATCCCGGAGGTCCAGGAAGGTGACGCCGCCGTGGTCCCGGCGGGAGGCGACCCAGCCGCAGAGACGGACCTCGGCGCCCTCGTCCCCGGCGCGCAGGTCGCCGCAGCCGTGGCTTCGCGCCGCGCCGGCGGCGCTCATGTGCGGGCGTAGCGTTGGCGCATGAGAGCCCGCCGCAGGGCCGCCTCGGCCCGGGCCTGGTCCGTGTCGTTGCGCCGGGAGCGCAGCCGCCCCCGGGCCCGCTCGGCCGCCTGTCGCGCCCGCTCGAGGTCGATCTCCTCGGGAGCTTCGGCGGCCCGGGTGAGGACCAGGACCGTGTCGTCCCGGACCTCGGCGAAACCATCGTGGACGACCCGGGAGATCTCCCGGCCGTCGGGAGTGCGAGCCAGCAGGAGCCCGCTCTCGGTGAGGGCGACCATGTCCCCGTGCCGGGGCAGGACCCCGAAGGAGCCGTCGTGGCCGGGGAAACGCAGGGAAACCACCCGTTCCTCCAGGAGCACCTGCTCTGGAGTGACGATGCGCAGGAGGATGGTGCGGTCGCTCACGCCTGGGGACCGATTCTACAGCTTGCCGGCCTGCTCGACGGCCTCGTCGATGCCCCCCACCATGTAGAAGGCCTGCTCCGGGAGCTCGTCGTGCTTGCCCTCCAGGATCTCCTGGAAGGAGCGCACCGTCTCGTCCTTGGGCACGAAGCGCCCCGGGCGGCCCGTGAACTGCTCGGCCACGAAGAAGGGCTGGGACAGGAAGCGCTGGATCCGCCGGGCCCGGTGGACCACCATCTTGTCCTCGTCGGAGAGCTCCTCCATGCCCAGGATGGCGATGATGTCCCGGAGGTCGGCGTAGCGCTGGAGCACCCGCTGGACCTCGGTGGCGACGGCGTAGTGTTCCGCCCCCACCACCTGGGGATCCAGCATCCGGGAGGTGGACTTGAGGGGGTGCACCGCCGGGTAGATGCCCAGCTCGGCGATGGCCCGGTCCAGGAGGATGGTCGAGTCCAGGTGGGCAAAGGTCGCCACCGGCGCCGGGTCGGTGAAGTCGTCGGCGGGCACGTAGACCGCCTGCATGGAGGTGACCGATCCCTTCTTGGTGGAGGTGATCCGCTCCTGGAGGGCCCCCATCTCCGAGCCCAGGGTCGGCTGGTAGCCCACCGCCGAGGGGATGCGGCCGAGGAGGGCCGAGACCTCGGAGCCGGCCTGGACGAAGCGGAAGATGTTGTCGATGAAGAGGAG
>CAYMFV010000148.1:0-7211 GCA_964389745.1 uncultured Planctomycetales bacterium
ACCCTCCAGGACCTGCTCCAGGGCAATGGCCTCGAGGACGCCCGCCGGGGCTTCCTCCGGCACATCACCGACGGCTCCACCGGCCTTTACACGCCGGCCTACTGGGAGCACCGCCTGGAGGAGGAGTTCAAGCGCTCGAGCCGCTTCCGCTTCCCCCTCGGCCTGGTGGCCTTCTCCTTCGACGGCGAGGTGGACGAGGGCACACTCCTGGAGGTGGCCGGGGTGATCCTGGTGGACACCCGGGACGTGGACGTGGTCGCCCACTTCGAGCCGAACCTCTTCCTGGCCCTCCTGCCCCACACCGGCCCCGCCGGCACCGCCCTCTTCGCCCGCCGGGTGGTGGCCTCCCTCAAGGAACGGGGCCTCCACGACCTCCTGGGCGAGCCCCTGGAGTGGTCCTGGAGCATGGCAGTGGCCCCGGACCCCGCCCTGGCCGGCCCCCGGGACCTCCTGGAGCGGGTCCTGGCGGCGCCGACGCCCTAGGCGGTCGCCGCCACCCTGATCGCCCCCCTCCTGCCCCTCAACCCCGGTGCCGCAGCGCCGCCTGGGCGGCGGCCAGGCGGGCCACCGGCAGGCGGAAGGGGCTGCAGGAGACGTAGTCCAGGCCCAGGCGGTGGCAGAAGTCCACCGTCGTCGGGTCGCCGCCGTGCTCGCCGCAGATGCCCACCTTGAGGTCCGGCCGGGTCGCCCGGCCCTCCTCCACGGCCCAGCGCATGAGCCGGCCGACGCCCTCCTCGTCCACGGTGACGAAGGGGTCCCGCTCGTAGATGCCCCGGTCCAGGTACTCGGGCAGGAAGGCGCCGGCGTCGTCCCGGCTGATGCCGAGGGTGGTCTGGGTCAGGTCGTTGGTGCCGAAGGAGAAGAAGTCGGCCACCTCGGCCACCCGGCCGGCGGTGAGGGCGGCCCGGGGGATCTCCACCATGGTGCCCACCAGGTAGGGGACCTTGATTCCACAGCTCTCCTGGACCTGCTCGGCGATGGTCTCCACCAGCTCCCGGTGCCGGGCCAGCTCGTCCCGGTGGCCGACCAGGGGGATCATGATCTCGGGCCGGACCCGGACGCCCTCCCGGCGGACGGTGGCCGCCGCCTCCATGATGGCCGCCACCTGGACCTCCAGGATCTCCGGGTAGAGGAAGGTGAGCCGGCAGCCCCGGGTGCCGAGCATGGGGTTGGCCTCGTGCAGGGCCTCCACCCGCCGCCGGATCTTGGCCGGCGACAGGTCCAGGCGGGCGGCCAGGGCCCGGAGCTCCTTCTCCGTGTGGGGCAGGAACTCGTGGAGGGGGGGATCCAGGGTCCGGATGGTCACCGGCCGGGAGCCCATGGCCCGGAAGATGCCCTCGAAATCCCGGCGCTGCAGGGGCTGGATGGTGGCCAGGGCGGCCCGCCGCTCCTCGGGGGACTCGGCCAGGATCATGCGCTGCATGGCCGGCAGCTTCTCCTCGCCGAAGAACATGTGCTCGGTCCGGCAGAGGCCGATGCCCTGGGCGCCCAGGGCCACCGCCAGGGTGGCCTGGTCGGGCTGGTCGGCGTTGGCCCGGACGCCGAGGCGCCGCACCTTGTCGGCCCAGCGCATGAGCTTGCGGAAGCGGGCGTCGTCGCCGTCCTTCGTGGGCTCGGCCTCGCCCTGGACCACCCGGACCACCAGGGAAGGCTCGGTCTGCATCCGTCCTTCCAGGACCTCGCCGGTGGAGCCGTCCAGGGACAGCCAGTCCCCCTCCCGGAGGGTCTTCCGGCCGATGACCATGCGCTTGCGCCGGGGATCGATGTAGGCGCTGCCGCAACCGGCGACGCAGACCTTGCCCATCTGCCTGGCCACCAGGGCGGCGTGGGAGGTCATGCCGCCGTGCTGGGTGAGGATGCCGGCGGCGGCCTCCATGCCCCGGATGTCCTCGGGAGAGGTCTCGGGCCGGGCCAGGATCACCGCCTCGCCCCGGCGGTGCCACTCCACGGCCGCCACCGCGGTGAAGACCAGGCGCCCGGCGGCGGCGCCGGGGCCGGCGTTCAGGCCCCGGGTCAGGAGGCGGCCCTCCTGGAGGGCCTGCTCCTTCTCCCGGCCACTGAAGACCGGCGAGAGGAGCTGGGCGATGCTCTCGGGATCGATGCGCCGGAGGGCCTCCTCCGGGGAGATGCGCCGCTCCGTCACCATGTCGGTGGCGATCCGCACCGCGGCCATGCCGGTGCGCTTGCCCGCCCGGGTCTGGAGGATGTGGAGTCGGCCCCGCTCGATGGTGAACTCCAGGTCCTGCATGTCCCCGAAGTGCTTCTCCAGGAGCTGGCGGACCTTCAGGAGCTGCCGGTACACCTCGGGCATGTCCCGCTCCAGCTCGGGGATGGGCCGGGGGGTGCGGGTGCCCGCCACCACGTCCTCGCCTTGGGCGTTGAGGAGGTACTCGCCGTAGAACTCCTTCGCGCCGGTGGCCGGGTTGCGGGTGAAGGCGACGCCGGTGCCCGAGTCCTCGCCCAGGTTGCCGAAGACCATGGCCTGGACGTTCACCGCCGTGCCCCAGTCCTCGGGGATGTTGTGCATCCGCCGGTAGGCGATGGCCCGATCGTTGCTCCAGGAGCCGAAGACGGCGCCGATGGCGCCCCAGAGCTGCTCCCGGGGATCTTCGGGGAAGGGGCGGCCGAGGCGCTCGGCCACCAGGGCCAGGCTCTCCTCGGTGACGGCTTGGAGGTCCCCGGCGTCGAGCTCGGTGTCGAGCTGGACGCTCCGGCGCTTCTTGCGCCGGGTGAGGATCATCTCGAAGGAGTTGCCGTGCTCCTCGTCGCAGAGGCCGAGGACTACGTCCCCGTACATGGCGACGAAACGCCGGAAGGCGTCCCAGGCGAAGCGCTCGTTGCCCGTCGCCGCGGCCAGGCCGGCGACGGTCTCCCGGTTGAGCCCCAGGTTGAGGACCGTGTCCATCATCCCGGGCATGCTCACCCGGGCGCCGGAGCGGACCGAGACCAGCAGCGGGTTGGCGGGGTCGCCGAAGCGCCGGCCCATGACCTTCTCGAGGCGGGCCAGGGCCCGCTCCACCTGGGCCTCGAGCCCCGGCGGGTACTTGCCGCTCCGGTGGAAGGCGGTGCACACCTCGGTGGTCAGGGTGAAGCCCGGGGGCACAGGCAGGCCGAGGCGGCTCATCTCCGCCAGGCCGTAGCCCTTGCCGCCGAGGAGCTCCCGGCTCGGGGCCAGCCCCCGGGGCATGCCCGGCCCGAAGGGTGAGACCCAGCGGGGCTCCAGGCGGCGGCGGGTGGTGCGGCGGGCGGAGGACTTCTTGGCGCTTCGTTTCTTGGCAGGCATGGGTGCGTCAGGGCTCGATGCGCCGGGCGCCGGCCAGCCCGGCCCCGCCAGGCTGGAGGACGTCCCGGATCTTCCACTCGGTGGCCAGGACCAGGGCACGGACCTCCTCGGGGCGGACGCCCCGGAGGACCGGGTCCTGGAGTTCGAGGCGCAGCTGGCGGCCCTCCAGGGCCAGCCAGGCGGCGACCGGCCGGTCCAGGAAGGTGCCGGCGTGGCGGCCGTCGGCCAGGGTCAGGTCCAGGTAGTGCTGGGGCACCAGGAGGAAGCCCACCAGGGGCTTCCCGTTCCGGCCCCACCACTGGAGGACCGCGCCACCCGCCTCCTCCCGGCCCGGCCCAAGGGGCTCCAGGCGCCAGGCCAGGTCGGCCGCCCGGCCGAGCTCGGCCCGGATCTCCTGCCGGGCCAGGAGCCAGGCGTCCAGGGTGGCGCCCCGATCCCGCTTCAGGGCCTCGGCCAGGGACTCGTACTCCCGGGCCGGGTCGTCGCAGGAGAGGGCGGCCAGGAAGCTGCGCACCGTGGCCTCGGGGGTGCTCCGGTCGGGCGCCAGGACCCTGGCCCGGACCTCTGGCGGGCAGCTCTGGCACGCCGTCGCCAGGGTTGCCGTGCAGGCCAGGAGAGACAGCAGGAGACGAGGCACGGGCCGTATATTGGGAGCCCTGCCATGCCGTGGCAAATGGGCTGCTCCAGGTCCCCGTTCCTCCTCGGCGTCCTGGCCCTGGCCGCGGCGCCCGGCTGTGGCGATGCCGCCTCCGGGGAGGCGCCGGGCATCACCTTCTCCATCCGGGAGCTGCGCCTCGGCACCCTGCCCTCGGGCACCACCCGGGAGGTGGTCTTCCCCTTCACCGTCGCCGGCGAGGCGGTGGTCATCCGGGGCCTCCAGCCCTCCTGCGGCTGCCTGCGCCCCCGGGTGACGGTGGCCGGCCGGCTGGTGCCCCCGGGCGAACCCCTGGCGCCGGGCACCCGGGGGGAGGTCCGGGCCGCCTTCGTGACCACCGGCTTCCAGGGGCCGAAGCACACGCGCCTGGAGGTCCTGGGGGAGGGACCCGGCCTGCCCGCCCTTCTGACCGTGGAGGCCGAGCTCGAGCCCTGGTGCCGCCTGGACCCCCCGGTCCTGGACCTGGGCACCCTGGACGGCCGGGAGCCGGTGCGCCGCCGGGTCGTGGTGGAGGCCGGGGAGCCCTTCCGCCTCCTGGCTCCGGCGACGGTCCCCGAGCCCCTGGAGCTCGAGGGCCTGCCCTCGCCGGCGGCCGCCCGGAGCCAGGAGTTCACCGTGGTCCTGGGGCCCGGGGCCCCGGCCGGTCCCCAGCGTCTCTTCCTGCGCCTGCGGGCCGACAACGACCTCGAGCTCCAGCTCCCGATCCAGTTCCGGATGGCGCCCCCCCTCTACCTGGTGCCGTCCCGCCGCCTCCTCCTCGGGGTGGTGCCGGCCCGGCTGGGGGTCCAGTCGGCGGTCCTGGTGGGGGCCACCGAGGGCCGGCTGCTGCCGCCGGTGGGACGGCTGGAGGGCTGGGGCGAGGCGGCCCGGGTCGATGCCGTCACCCTGGAGGCGGGGCGCCGCTACCGCCTCCGGCTGGTGGTGCCCCCGGGGCTGCCGCCGGGTCCCCGCCGGGGTACCCTGAAGGTGTTGCTCCGCCGCGAGGTGGAGGGCCGTACGGAGGAGGAGGAGCGCACCCTGGAGGTCATCGGCGTGGTCCAGGAGGCCGGCTCCTAGGTCTCCATCCGCGCTCGCCCGCCCCCGCCCATCCCCGTTCGCAGTCATGAAGATCCGAGTCGTCCTGCCCGTCCTGCTGACCCTGGCCGCCGCCGGTCTCTGGCTCGCTGCCTGCGGCGGCGATGCCGGTGGTGCCCAGCCGAGCCCCGCCTCGGATGCGGCCGGGAGGTCGGTCCTGGCCGACCTGGATGCCGCCGACCCGGCGGCCGCCATGCGGGAGGCCGCCCTCGGGGATTCCCGGGGTCGGGTGGTCTTCTCCCGGCCGGCGGTGGAGCTCGGCGAGGTCCTCCAGCAGACCACCCGGGACGTCGTCTTCCCCTTCACCGTCGAGGGCGAGGCCGCGGCCATCACCGGGCTCAACCCGAGCTGCGGCTGTACCCGGGCGGTGGTCCGGGTGGACGGCGCGGAGGTCCCCCTGGGCCAGGAGCTGCCCGCCGGCACCCGGGGCGAGGTGGTGGCCACCTTCGCCAGCCAGAGGTTCCGGGGCGACAAGACCACCACCGTGGAGGTCCGGGGCAACGCCGCCAACCTGCCGGCGAACCTCGAGATCCACGCCCACATCCAGCCCTACTTCGAGCCGAACCCGGTGCGCATCTTCTTCGGGGAGGTACCCGTCTCGGCCCTGGCCGAGGGGCCCCGGACCTTCCGGACCGAGGTCAAGGCCGTCCGGCCCTTCGAGATCACTTCCTGGATCCGGGTGCCCAAGGGTGTCACCCTCCAGGAGGTGCAACGGGAGACCCTGGAGGACGGCAGCTCCATCCACACCTTCGAGGCGGTGCTCGCCACCGACGCGCCCATCGGGCGCCTCACCCAGACAGCGGTGGCCGAGACCAGCCTGGGGATGAACCTGGAGTTCCTCATCCAGGCCACCGTCCTCGGCCCGGTCCGCTTCCTGCCCGAGCGGCGCATCTCCTTCGGGATCGTCGAGAGCGGCCGCACGCCGACCCGGGTGCTGCGCATCCTCGCCACCTCCGACGACGTCAGCGTGCCGGAGCCCCAGGTGGAGCTGGTGGACGGCCTGGGTGCCGACACCTTCACCTGGGTGGTCCAGAAGCGGATCCCCGGCAAGGAGTACCTGGTGCGCCTGCGCATCCTGCCCGACGCCCCCCCCGGCCGGCGGTCGGCCCGGCTCCGGGTCTCCTGGCCAGAGGAGACCGGCCTGCCCGCCGAGGTCCTGGGCCTGACCGCCATCCTGCGTTGACCTGGAACGCCGTCGTGTCCCCCCGCACCCTGCTCCTGCTCCTCCCGCTCCTCCTGCCCGCCGGCTGCGGCCGGGAGGAGACGCCGGCCGCCGCTGCGGCGGCGGGCGAGGAGGCCGCCCCCCGGGCCGAGGCCCCGGCCTCTGCGGAGACCCCGCCGGCGACGCTCCCTGCCACACCACCCCTCCGGCCGCCGGCGGCGTCGCCGCCGGCAGGGGGGGAGCCGCCGGTGATCCGCACCGGGGACCCGGTGGAGCCCTCCTCCCGGGGCCGGCTGGTGGTGGAGCAGAGCTACCAGGACCTGGGCCAGGTGGAGCAGGAGGTGATGCCCCTGCACTACCCCTTCCGGGTCGAGGGAAAGGATCCGGTGACGGTCACGGCCATGCGCCCGAGCTGCGGCTGCACCGAGGCCCACCTGGAGGTGGACGGGGAGACCTGGCCCCTGGGCCGGGCCCTGCCGCCAGGCACCGCCGGCATCGTGGTGGCCACCTTCGACGCCCGCCGCTTCCAGCACGAGAAGCAGTCCTCGGTGGAGCTCATCGGCGAGGGTGCCAACCTGCCCCTGACCCTGCGTTTCCGGGCCGACGTCCAGCCCACCTTCCGGCTGGAACCACCGACCCTGCGCCTGGGGCGCCTGTCCGGGGGCACGCCGGAGCTGGCCGAGCGCCGCTGGCAGGTGAAGGTGGGCTCCCGGCGGCCCTTCCACATCCTGGAGTGGAAGGAGCTGCCCCGGGGGGTGCGGGTCGAGGAGGTCGAGGCACGTTCCCTGGAGGGGGGGGGCGAACAGCACATCCTGGAGCTGCGTCTGGAGCCGGGGGTGGCCATCGGCCCCCTCTTCGGTTCCTGCGTGGCCGCCACCGACCTGGAGCTGGACCTGCGTTTCCTGGTCCAAGCAACCATCGAGGGCCCGGTGCGCTTCCTGCCCGCGGGCCGCATCTGGTTCGGCCTCGTGGACCAGGGCAACACCCCGGCCCGGCAGTTCCGGGTCCAGGCCAATCGGGAGGGCTTCGTCCTGCCC
>CAYMFV010000149.1:0-7192 GCA_964389745.1 uncultured Planctomycetales bacterium
GGGAGAGGGGTTCCAGGCAGGCCCGGGGGAGTGCCACGCAGGGGGCCGGGGGGCAACGACTCCGGGGACGACCTCCTTGCGAGTACGCCACGGCCGGCGGCTCGTTACCGGAATCCTACCTCGAACCGGCCCCCGGTGGGATGCGAAGCTCGGGTTCGCGGGTCCGCCAGGGGCTGCCTTGCGGGCCTGGTGGATGCTAGGATCCTCCCGTGCGGCGGTCCGCTGTCGACCGCCATACCCCCCCTGTCATCCGATCGTACTGACACGCATGCGCCGGACTGCCCTTCTGCTGCCCCTGCTGGCTGCACTTCCCGCCGGTTGCGAGAACATCCAGCCAGTCCCGCCGGCTCCGCCCCCGCCGGGCTTCTCGGCCGCCGATCTCGCCGGGGACTGGAGTGGTCTCCTGACATCGGCCAACCCGCTCCTGGAGCCGGTGAACCTGGTCCTGCGCTTCGATGCCACCGGCGCTCTCCTGGAGGCCCGGGACGGACGGGGCAACACCTGGCTCGCCGGCACCGACACCCTGACCGTGACCCTGGACCCCGACGGTGCCTTCACGGCCAGCCTGGCCCTGGCCGACGGGACCCGGGTCCTCGACCTCTCCGGGGTCCTGAGCCCGGCCGCGGTCCTCCTCAAGGGCACCTTCGTCCTCTCCGACCCGGCCACCGGGGTCCTGGACTCCGGCACCTTCGAGCTCGACCTCTCGCCTGGACCCGGCGCCTTCAGCGTGGTCTCGCACCTGATGGGGGCCTGGTCCGGCACGGCCAGCACCCCCCTCGGCACGGTCTTCACCCTGAAGCTGACCATCGGCCCGGACGGCTCGGTGTTGGGAGGGCTCCTGGACGACGTGGCCTTCACCGTGGGCGGACCGAACACCGGCATCTTCGCCTTCGCCGACGATTCCCTGGGCCTGCTGGTCCCGGACATCGTCATCGAGGCCGTGGATGCCACGACCCTCACCCTCCACCAGGGCCTGGTGAACCTGGCCGGAACCACCATGAGCACGACGGCCACCCACTCGGCCTTCGGTGCCATGGAGGTCCGCCTCACCCAGAGGTGAGCACCGGGGCCGGGCCGCGGCGGCGACCGGTGGACCGGGTGGCGGTGGACGCCCGGGCGGCCCTCCTGGGTCGTCGCTCCATCAAGGCGGAGGCCAAGCACACCGGCCTCCGCCTCGCCCTGTCCATGGTGGACCTGACCACCCTGGAGGGGCGGGACTCCCCGGAGCGGGTGCGGGCCCTGTGCCGGAAGGCCCTCCGGCCCCACCCGGCCCGCCCCGAGCTGCCCCCGGTGGCGGCGGTCTGCGTCTACCCCACGCTGGTGGAGACGGCTTGTCGGGCCCTGGCGGGCTCGCCGGTGCGGGTGGCCAGCGTCGCCACCGCCTTCCCCAGCGGCCAGGCGCCCCTGGCCGTCCGCCTGGCCGAGACCCGGGCGGCGGTGGCCGCCGGCGCCGACGAGATCGACATGGTCCTCAA
This sequence comes from uncultured Planctomycetales bacterium, assembly GCA_964389745.1. Classification (GTDB taxonomy): domain Bacteria; phylum Planctomycetota; class UBA1135; order UBA1135; family UBA1135; genus CAYMFV01. The sequence goes on from CAYMFV010000149.1 coordinate 1,476, forward strand.
CCGAGGCGCCTTCCTGGCCGGGGAGCTGGGGCGGGTGGCCGACGAGATCCGGGCGGTGCGGGAGGCCTGCGGCCCGGCCCACCTGAAGGTCATCCTCGAGACCGGGGAGCTGGAGACCTACGACAACGTCCGCCTGGCCAGCGACCTGGCCATCGCCGCCGGCGCCGATTTCGTCAAGACCAGCACCGGCAAGATGGCACCGGCCGCCACCCCCGGGGTCGTCCTGGTCCTCCTGGAGTCGGTCCGGGAGCACTACCTGGCCACCGGACGGCGGGTGGGGGTGAAGGCCGCCGGCGGCATCCGCACGGCAAGGCAGGCCCTCCACTACCTGGTCCTGGTCCGTGAGACCCTGGGCGAGGGCTGGCTCACGCCCGAGCTCTTCCGCCTGGGCGCTTCGAGCCTGGTGGACGACCTGGTGCGGCAGATCCTGAAGCAGGAGTCCGGGGCCTACGCCGCCCGCTACGACGTGCCCCTCTGAGCCTCGCTCCCCCCGGAAGGCGGCTGCCAGGAGGCCTCCCAGGCCTCGAGGGTGTTCCGCAGCAGCATGGCGATGGTCATCGGGCCGACGCCGCCGGGGACCGGGGTGATCCAGGCTGCCCGGGCCGCGGCGCCCGGGAAGTCCACGTCGCCGGTGAGGCCCGTCGGGGTCCGGTGGATGCCCACGTCCACGACCACCGCCTCGGGTCGGATCCACTCGCCGCGGACCAGGGCGGGCACGCCGGCGGCGGCCACCACCACCTCGGCCCGGCCCACCTCCTCGGCCAGCTCCCGGGTCCGGCTGTGGCAGAGGGTGACCGTGGCGTGGCGCTCGAGGAGCATCAGGGCGGCGGGCTTGCCGACGATCCGGCTGCGGCCCACCACCACCACCCGTCGCCCCCGGAGGTCGAGGCCGGTCTCGTCCAGGAGGGCGAGGATGCCCCTGGGGGTACAGGGCCGGAGCCCTGGTCGGCCCTGGAGGAGGCGGCCCTGGTTCACCGGGTGGAAGCCGTCCACGTCCTTGGCCGGGGAGACGGCCTCCAGGGCGGCCTCCTCGTCCAGGCCGCCGGGGAGGGGGAGCTGGATGAGGACGCCGTGGATCCGGGGGTCCGCATCCAGCTCCCGGATCCGGCCCAGGAGCTCCGCCGAGGGGGTCGTCGCCGGCAGCTCCACATGGAAGTTGGTGATCCCGGCCTCCTCGCAGGCCCGGCGCTTGTTCCGGACGTAGATGTGGCTGGCCGGATCGTCGCCGACCAGGACCGTGGCCAGCCCCGGTCGGGAGCGGCCCCCGGCCACGGCGCTCTCCACCCGTTCCCGGATCTCCTGTCGCACCCGGGCGGCCAGGGCCTTGCCGTCGAGGATTCGTGCCGTCATGGTTCCGCTCGCCTCCGCCAGGCTTGCCTGCGCTACCCGGCCGGGGCAGGATGCCACCCGCGGGGGTCCGCGCCAAGGCCCCGCCGCCCGATCGTCCTCGCGCCTTGCCCGCCACCACCCCCCTGGTCCGCCGCCTGCTCCTCCTCTGGGTCGCCGTCTGGCTGGCCGAGAGCCTGCTCTTCCTTGGCGGGCTGGACCTGGCCGGGTTCCTGGCTCTCCGCCCGGCCGACCTCCTGGGCCTGGACGTCCTGGCCCTCCCGGGCCTGGTCACCTACGCGGTCGCCCACGCCCCCTTTCCCACCCTCCTGCACCTGGCGGTGAACGCCTACCTCCTGTGGGTCTTTGGCGGCGAGGTGGAGACCCTCTGGCCCGGCCGGCGTTTCCTGGCCTTCCTGGGCTGGGTGGTCCTGGTGGGTGCCGGCGTGCATCTCCTCCTGGTGCCCCTGATGGGGGCCAGCATGGTCCTGGGCGGCTCGGGCATCGTCAACGCCGTCCTGGCCGCCAACGCCGCCATGTACCCGGGGCGGATCCTCGACCTGATCCTCCTGCGGTGCCGGCTGATCACCTTCTTCCTGGTGTGGCTGGCGGTGGACGTCCTCCGGGCCCTGTACATGGCGGGGGGCATGGGCACCGGGGTGGCAGCCGACGTCCACCTGGCCGGGGCGGCCGTGGGCTGGATCTGGGCCGGCGGGCTGGAGCGCCACGGCGGCCCCTTCCGCGGCATCATCCTCCGCTGGCGTGGGCGGCAGGCCGAACAGGCCCGGCGCCGGGCACGGGAGGAGGAGGCGGAGCTGGATCGGATCCTGGCCAAGATCGGCCGCGAAGGACTCTCCTCCCTGAGTCCCAGGGAGCGGCGTTTCCTGGAGCGACGCTCGGGTCGAGGGCGCCGCTAGAATCCAGGCCGCCCGAGAACGGGGCCCATCATGCTTGCAGGCTGCCTGTTGCTCCTCATCCCGGCGGCTGCCCCGGCGCCGCTGCCGCAAGACACACCGCGCCAGCAGTTCGAGCAGGCCTGGGAGGCTGCCCTGGAGGTCCGGGACCGACAGGAGCTGGACCGGGCCCTGCGCCGCTACAAGGAGGAGGCCGTCGTCGCCTTCGTGGACAAGGCGGGCTACCGGGTGATGGCTCCCAGCGACGAGCTCAATCGCTGGGTGGACGAGTTCTCGGCCGCCTGGGAGCGGACCTTCCACTCCCGCTTCGCCGCCCTCTACGACCGCTACCTCCAGCGCCTGAACCCCCGCCTGCTCCAGGCCCGGATCAACGTCCTCACCAAGGTCCTGCCCCTGGTCAACGACTACCACATCCAGTGCCTCCAGAACCCTGACGGGGCGGACTGGGGCCGCCTCCAGCGGAGCGCCCAGGACCTGGTGGAGTCTCTCAAGCCGGTGGGGGACAAGTACTTCCTGGCCTTCGCCTGGAACATCCTGGGCAACGCCAGCAACACGGCCTACAACGCGCAGGGCGACGACCGGAAGGCGCTGGAGGCCTACGAGCAGGTCATGGAGCTGCGCCGCCAGCTCGACCTGACGAAGGACCGCTTCTTCGTGGAGGTCAAGCGGATGGCCGCGGACGTCCGGGCGCGGCTGGGCATTCCCGACCCGGAGACCGGGGAGGTCGCGAAGCCGAAGGTATCGCCGGAGGAGATCCAGCCGGAGGAGGGTGCGGAGTGGGAGGCGCTCACCCTGGCCGCCGGCTTCGAGCGCAAGCCCGGGGCGGTGGAGCACCCCAGCGACCTGGCGGTGGTGGACCGGCCGGCCTGGCCCCTGCTCGGCATCGGCAAGGTGGACAGCAGCTCCACCGTGCCCTTCGTGGAGCCCGCCGTGACCCTGAAGCGGGTGAGCGCGGCCAAGTTCGTCCTCGAGGCCGGGGCCGGCCCCAGCAAGGAGTTCCTCCTGTTGGCGAAGCCCGTGGTGGTGCCCTACAAGCGCCGCCACGCCGACGGCAGCACCTCCGAGCACGCCCTCATGCTTGCCGCCGGGAACCAGCAGGATCCCTTCCAGGGGTTGAGCCTCAACCTGGAGATCAGCGACATCGGGGGCAACGTCTTCTACCGGACGGTCGCCACCCGGCAGGCGAAGACCCCCTTCGGCACGCTGGTCATCTATGACCTGAACAACGACGGCAGCTTCGGCTGGGACGAGCTGAAGCTCTCCGGGGCCCACGGCCTGCCCGCCGAGCAGTATCTCTATCGCTACGACGCCGTGACCCTGGGCAGGGCCCGGCACTCGGTGGTCTACTCCCGCTGGATCCCGGATGCCAAGGGCCGGTGGTACGAGCTCTCCATGGATGAGCACCAGCGGGCCGAGAGCCTGAAGCTGCGCCCGGTGGTCCCGCACCTGGGCACGGTGCGGGTGGAGTTCCAGGGTGCCCGGGGCGTGCGTCTGGCCAGCGTGGTCCTGGTCTCCACCCTGCGCCAGACCAGGGGCCTCCGGGTGGAGCTCATGCGCAAGCGGGGCAAGCCCGTGGAGGTGCCCATCGGTCGCTACCAGTTCGAGCAGGGGCTCCTGGCCGGGAAGAAGGGCGAGTGCGCCCTGGTCTTCCCCCCGGTGGGGGCGCCGCTGTACGTCGACGTGGAGGAGGGCCAGACCGCGACCCTGGCTCTTGGCGCCCCCTTCCGCCTGGCCGCCGACGTGCGCTTGGAAGGCGACAAGCTGACCGTCATCGGTCGCTCGGTGCACGTGGTGGGACAGGCCGGGGAGCGCTACTGCCGCCTGGTGGGTGCTCCTCTCTTCGACGTGGACGTCCTCGTCAAGGGAGGCAGCAAGGGCCGCCTCGCGGGCTCGGCCAACGAGGACGTGAACAAGGAGTGGGGCCGGCTCTACTATCCGGCCGACGCCGTGCTGCCGCTGCGCGCCGGGAAGGACCCGGAATGGCGAATGGTGCTGCGCAAGCACCCCTGGTTCGGCAACCTGGACTCGGGCTGGTTGCAGCCTTGAGCGGGGATCGGGGGACGGGAGGACCAGGAGGAGGACCAGGATGCTGGATCGCAAGTGGGCCCGGGAGCACCCCGACCTCATCCGGGAGGCGGCCCGGAGGAAGGGAATCCCGGTGGACGTGGACGCGTGGCTGCGCCTCGACCGGGAGCACCGGGAGGTCCTGGCCCGTGTCGAGTCCCTCCGGGGGGAGCTGAAGGCCGCAGGCCGCCGCCTGGGGCAGCTCGCCCCGGAGGAGCGGGAACCGGCCCGGGCGCGCCAGAAGGAGGCGAAGGGGGAGCTGAAGGTCCTGGAGGGGCGGGAGCAGGAGCTCCGGGCCCGGGTCCGGGAGCTGGAGCTGCGCCTGCCCATGCCGCCGGCCCCGGACGTGCCCGACGGCGCCGACGACCGGGACAACGTCGAGCTGCGCCGGGTGGGGGAGCCCCCCGCCTTCTCCTTCCCGGCCCGGGACCACGTCGAGCTCGGGGAGCTGCTGGGCATCCTCGACATCCCCCGGGGCGTGCGCCTGGCCGGGACCCGCAACTACCTGCTCCTGGGCGACGGCGCCCTCCTGGAGCAGGCCGTCCTGCGCCTGGCCGTGGAGCACATGCTCGCCCGAGGCTTCCAGCTCTGCTCGGTGCCCACCCTGGTCAAGGACGAGGCCATGGTCGGGACCGGCTACTACCCCGGTGGCGAGGAGCAGGCCTACCGGGTGGAGCGGGACGGCCTGAGCCTGGTTGGCACCAGCGAGGTGGCCCTGACCGCCATCCACGCCGGGGAGGTCCTGGACGAGGCGGCGCTGCCGGTCCGACGCATCGCCGTCACGCCCTGCTACCGCCGGGAGGCGGGAACCTACGGCAAGGACACCCGGGGGCTCTACCGGGTGCACCAGTTCTGGAAGGTGGAGCAGGTGGTGGTCGGGCCCGCCGACGAGGACTGGTCCAGGGAGGAGCACCAGCGAATGCTCGGCCACGCCACCGACCTGATGGATCTTCTGGAGCTGCCCTATCGGGTGGTCAACGTCTGCACCGGCGACCTGGGCCAGGGTCAGGTGCAGAAGTTCGACATCGAGACCTGGATGCCGAGCCGGCGTGGCTACGGCGAGACCCACTCCGCCAGCCGCTTCCACGACTTCCAGGCCCGGCGCCTGGAGCTGCGCTACCGGCCGGAGGGGGGGGGCAAGCCCCGCTACTGCCACACCCTGAACAACACCGTGATCGCCAGTCCCCGGGTGCTGATCGCCCTCCTGGAGAACTTCCAGGAGGAGGATGGCAGCGTCCGCCTGCCCCGGGCCCTGCCGCCCCACCCGGGCGGCCGAGAGCGCCTGCGGCCTTCGGGAAGCTGGCCACCGCTCCCCGCCGGCCTCCCCGCCCCCGCCCCAGGCCCGGCCGGTGGCGGTCGCGGTCGCGGCGGCGGCGCCCCCCGGTGGGGCGCCGCGTGCCGGCGCCGCGCGGG
>CAYMFV010000150.1:0-7087 GCA_964389745.1 uncultured Planctomycetales bacterium
TTCCTCTGGCGGCCGGCGGCCGGGATGATGGTCCGGCATGAGCGCCCCCCGGCTGCTCCTGGTGGAGGACGAGCCCTCCCTGCGCATGGGCCTGGCCGACGGCCTCCGGGCCGAGGGCTTCCTGGTGGAGGAGTGCGGCGACGGCGCCACCGCCCTGCGCCGGCTCGGGGAGGGGGGCTTCGCCGCCGTGGTCCTGGACCTGATGCTCCCCCGGGTGGACGGCTTCACGGTCCTGCGCCGCCTCCGGGAGGGGGGGCTGGACCTGCCCGTCCTGGTGCTCTCGGCCCGGGGCGCCGAGACCGACCGGATCCTCGGCTTCGAGTACGGCGCCGACGACTACGTGGTCAAGCCCGTCACCCTCCGGGAGCTGGTCCTGCGCCTCCGGGCCATCCTCCGCCGGGTCCGGCCGGCGCTGGCGGAGCGGCTACGCTTCGGCCAGGTGGAGGTGGACTTCCGCCGCCGCTGCCTGGTCCGGGCGGGCCGGCGCCACGGCCTGAACCACCTGGAGCTGGAGCTCCTGCGCTTCTTCCTGGCCCATCCCGGGGAGATCCTGGACCGGGCCCGCCTCCTCCGGGAGGTCTGGGGCCAGCGCCGGCCGGCGGCGACCCGGACCGTGGACACCCACGTCTTCCGCCTGCGGCGCAAGCTGGAGGCCGACCCGGAGCGCCCCGAGCACCTCCTCACCGAGCGGGGCGTCGGCTACCGCTTCGAGCCCGGGGAGGGGGGCGTGTCACAGCTTTTTGACGGAGAAGGAACCGGGGATTGACCGGGACGGGACGACCCTCCTGGTGGAGATCGTCCCATGCTGAACGCCACCCTGCTGCTGCTCCTCCTCCTCCCGACACCCCAGGAACCGGGCCGCGACTGGTCCCCCATGGCCCGGGACGTCTTTCTCCAGGCCGTGCACCTCCTGGACGTCGGCACTGCCCCGGAGGCGGCCGGCGAGGCCTGGGACGCCCTGGCCCTCCTCGCCGGCCGGGAGGAGTTCGCCGGCCGGCCCGGCGAGCTCGCCGTGATCAAGGTGGTCCAGCGCCGGGCCGCCCTGCGCCTGGGGCGTCTCGCCGAGGCCCGGCGCCTGGCCGACGAGGCCCGGGAGCTGGCCGCGGGCACGCCCAGGGAGGCTGAGGTCCTGGCCATGCTGGCCCGGGAACCCGGGCCCATGCAGGAGCTGGACCCGGAGTTCCTGGAGCTGGTGCGCTCCACGCTGGAAGCGGGACGTCCCAAGGAGCTCAAGGGGTATGGCAAGCGGCTCCTGCCCTACCTGGAGCATTTCCTCGAGCCGGACGAGGGCGGGCGCCCCTGCCTCCAGAGGCTGATCCGCGACGCAGAGACTCCATCTGGCGCCATCCGGCAGGCCACGCCGTTCGCGGACCAACTCGTGGAGGCCTTCTTCGTGGTGGCGACTCCCGAGGCCATGGAGAGGCTCCTACGGCGGATCCGGGAAGAGGACTGGCCCGCCCCCGACCTGGCAGCCTTCTTGTTCCACGATTCCCACACTTCCGGAAAGGCCGTCGTCGAGCGCGTGCAGCCGGTGGACGACGGTGCCAGGGCGGCCTGGGTGACCTTCCTGGTTGGCCTGAGCCGGGATGAGGGGCTCGCGCGCGCGCGCGTGGGCATCCTCCTCGCCTGTCGCTACTGGCGGTACAACTGGTTCAACGGGGCGGAGGCGCTGCAGGCCCGCTTCCGGGAGATCCTCCAGGACCCGGACTCGCCCCTGGCAGCCGTGCTGGTGGAGTCCCTGCCTTGGGAGCGTGTGTCTCCGGACCTGCCAGTGCAGGAGTGGGAGGAGGCCGCGGTGAACTCGCCGCAGGTGCGGGTCGCGGAGACAGCTCGCTGGCGCCTCTATGCCGCCCGCCGGGCTCCCGTCCTCCTCGATCTCGCCCGTGCGGGTGGGCACGAGGACCGCCTGCGTTTCGCCTATGTCCTCGGCCGCTGGGAGGGACGGTTCAACGCCCCCGCCTGGAAGCTGCTCGCGGAGTTCCGGCGGAAGGCTTCGACCTGGTCCCCGCGGAAGGCCATCGAGGACCTGGACCTGGACAGGCTGCCCGGGGCCGAGGAACTCCTCGTGGCCATGCTTGGCTCTGCAGACCCCCTCGAGCGGCGGACGGCCGCCCTGGCAGCCGCGTCGCGGGGCTGGGAGAGCGTGCTGGAGAGAGCCCTTGCTGGCGGGGACCAGGAGGTGCGTTCCATCGCCCTGCTCGGTCTCCAGGATCGCGAGGAGCTGCCTCCCGGGGTGCTTGCCCGCCTGGTGGATCTCCTGGACGACCCGGACCTGGCGGCGAAGGCGGCCAGTGTCCTTCTTCAGGACGGCGACAACCTGGAGGAGCCGGTCCTGGTCCGTTGTGCGCGGCTGGTGGAGGACTACTACTCGCTCTACGAGGCGGTGAAGCAATGGGCCAGGCTGCCGGATGGCGAAGGACGTCTCGTTGCCCTCGCCGGCGACCGGCAGGCCCCGGCTGTCGCCCGCGAGATCGCCCTGCGGGTCCTGGCCGAGTCTGCCCCGAAGAGCCCTGCCTGTGCCGAGGCAGCCTTCGCCCTGGCCGCGAGCCCAGGTGCGTCGGACCGGGCGGATCTGCTGCTCGCCCATCATGCCGATGCGTGGATGCCTGGGGCCCTCGCCACGGACCTGGACCCGGCCACGGGACCGTCGTCCCGCCTCGCCGTAGCCGTGCGCAGGGCCTTTGCCAGGGCAGCATCCCAGGCGGAATCGGGAAGGGACCCCGCGCTGCAACACTGGCCCTGGATCCTGGCCGGTTTCGTCCGCCGCGACTCACCCACCTCCGTAGCCTTCGTGGCGTCCCTCCCGGAGGATGTGGCGGCGGCGGAGTGGCTGGTGAACAAGCAGTTTGGAGAGGGCCAGGCGTTTGGAGACCTGCTGGCCCGCCTGGCCCTCCGCTTCCCCGCTTCCGAGGCAATCCAGGGGCAGCTCTGCAGCCGCGGGCGCGGGTTTCCCCTGGGGGGCGAGACGATCCTGCGTCTCCTGGACTCCCCGGCGGAAGCGGTCCTCGACCTGGCCCTGGACAGGCTGAGCCTCCGTCCCGATCTCGTGCCCCAGGTCGAGGACCGCCTCCTGGAGCTCCTCCACGATCCCCGGCACGCCGCCGCCGCTGCCCAGGTCCTGGTCAGGGCCGAGGGTGACCGGGTGCCGGCCCTGTTGGCGGTCGCCGGACTGGTGGGTATCCGGGATCGGGCCTCCTACCTGAAGGCCCTGGGCGCCACTGGTGACCCCCGGGTGGTGCCGGTCCTCCTCGAGGCCCTCCAGTCGACGGACCCCGGCGTCTACCAGGCGGCGAACGATGCCCTGGCACGGCTGCGCAGCATCCAGGAGCAGCGGGCCTTCTGGGAGTCCTGGCAGGCCTTCGGCCTGGGGCGGGACCCGGTGGCCGCCCTCCTGGCCAAGGTGCGCTCCGACAAGCGGGACGTGCGGGTGGAGGCGGTCCGGGCCCTGGGGACCTTGGGGGCGAAGGAGGCCCTGCCGGTCCTGGTGGACCTCCTGGAGGACGAGGACCCGGCGATGCGGGCCGCCGCCCGGGAGGCCCTGGAGCGCATCCACGCCGCCACGGCGCCGCCGAAGGAGGGGGGGAAGGACTGACCCTCTCCCCCCGTGCGGGCGGGAGCCGCTACTGCACCACGACCACCCGGGGCGCGGTCGGCCGCCGGGTCAAGGTGGCGTCGGTGATGCCCTGGAAGAAGAGGTTGGTGCCCGACAGCGCCGGGTCGTTGGGCACCGTGAAGGTCCGGGTCAGGACGTTGTTGCCCCGGCCCTTGAGGACCGGGTTCGTGCCCAGGAGCAGGTCCACGCCCAGGACGGTCGCCGGCAGGTCGTCGAAGGAGGCGGCCAGGGCGAGCTTGCCCGGGCCGGTGACGGTGACGGTGAAGCTGTCGCCGGGCATGGGCGCGGAGTTGCTCACGGCGATGGTGCCCTGGAAGCCGGGCCCCGGGGTCGGGACCGGCAGGTTGTCGAAGACCACCACCGCCTCGCTCCCCTGGCAGGTGACGTAGAGCTTGTCCTGGAAGAAGACCGCCTCGTTGGGCAGGCTGTAGCCCTGGCCCACGCTGGAGAGGTCGATCACCGCGAGCTCCTCCCGGTTCACCAGGTCCACCAGGACGACGGCGTTGCCGGGCAGGTCGCAGGCGGCCAGGAGCTTGCCGTCGGGGCTCACCGCCGTGCCCTGGAAGGAGCCCGTGGGGGCCCCGGGCAGGCGGATGGTGCGCTCCAGGACGCCGCCCTGGTCCAGGAGGTAGAGGCGGCCGCCCAGGTTGTAGCCGGACAGCACCAGGGTGCCATCGGCCAGGATCTCCACGTCCTGGCCGGACGCGTAGAGGAAGGCGCCGCTGCCGTCGGCGAGCAGGCGGTCCCAGTAGAAGGGCAGGATGCCCGTGCTCCAGCCGGCGATGCGGCCCTGGGAGCCGGTGAAGAAGGCATCCATGCGCGCCGCCGGCAGGAAGACCATCTGGTTCGCATGGCGGAGGCGGCCGCCGGTGTAGGGGGCGAGCCGGAAGGAGGCCGCGGGATCCCAGGCGAGGGCGGCCAGGTCCACGGCGTGGACGTCCCCGGAGCCGTCCTGGGTGCTGACGTAGAAGCGGGACTGGTCCTCGCTGGCGGTGATGCCGAAGGGGTAGCAGGTGCCGAAGCCGAGGGGGTCGGGCAGGGCCACCGTCGCCACCACCGTGTCGGTGGCCGCGTCCCAGATGGTCACGGAGCCGCTCGAGGAGTCGGTCACCGCCCCGTAGCGGGGCTGGCCCAGGGCGTCGTAGGCGAAGGCCACGTCCTCGGGGAAGAGGCCCACCTGGATGCTGCCGACCACCGTGTCGGTGACCGGATCGACGATGGCCACCACGTCGTTGCTGGCGGCGAAGCTGCCGGCGATGCCGACGAAGAGGCGGTTGGAGACGGGCTCGGCGGTGATGCCGAAGGGCTGGGCCGGGGCGCCGTTGCCGAGGCCGGCCAGGGGGATGTCGCCCAGGAAGGACTGGGCCGTCAGGGGGGGGGCGGCGAGGGCCGCCAGGAAGAGGCAGAGGAGGCCTGTCGGTGCAGGCCGGGACGATGCACGAGTCACGACGTTCTCCTTCCGGGAACCGCGCCCGGACGTGAGGGGGAACCTGCACCCCGGGCCGGTCTTCCGGCTTGCGCATCGTTCTCCGGCCGCACCTTCCCATCCCGCCGGCAACGGGCCGGCTGGGGACAGTGGCGTTCCGGCCCCCCGCAGGGGAGCCTCGGCGGCCTTCGTCCGCGCTTACGGCGGCGGGCCCGCGGAGGAATCGCACCTCCTTCCCAGGACCCGGGGGCGGCGTGGAAGACAAGGAGCGGGCGGCCGGCCCGGCGGCCGCCGCGGGCTGGAGGATAGCCGCCGCCGTGGCCGGGTCAACACGTCGCCGGCCCGTCGCCGTCGCCGTTGCCCATGCCGTCGCAGCTGCAGGTCTGGTCGCAGGACGCGGCCTCGGGCCCTCGGGCCGGGCGGCCCTCCAGCCAGGCACAGAGGCGCTCCACGGCGGTCAGTACGCAGGGGCAATAGCTGCGCAGGAAGCCGTGGTTGAGGCGGCCCTCGGGCTCCTCCTCGGCGGCGGCCAGGGCCCGGGCACCGTCGAAGTCCACCAGGGCCATGCGGGCGGTCAGCTCCTCCGGCGGCCGGCCGAAGGCGCTGCCCGGGAGGATGGCGACGCCGGTCTCCTCCAGGAGGCGGGCGCAGAAGGTGGCACTGTCCCGGATGCCCTGCTCCGCCAGGCGCTCCCGCCAGGCGGAGAAGTCGGGGAAGAGGTAGAAGGCACCCTTCGGCGCCTCGACCCGGACGCCGGCCCGCTGCAGCCGGTGCACTGCCCAGGAGGCCAGGGCCGAGAGGACACGGCGGCTGTGGCGGAGGTAGCGCTCGATCTCGATCCCTCCCTGGAAGGCCCGGACGGCGGCGTACTGGATGGGAGCGCTGGTGGAGGTGAAGGTCTCGCTGGCCGCGGCGGCCATGGCGTCCTGGAGCCACCGCAGGCCCCGGGGGAAGAGGAAGGTCCCGAGCCGCCAGCCGCCCGCCCCGCACCACTTGGAGATGCCACCGCTGACGATGGTGCCCTCGGGGTAGTAGCGGGCGATGGAGACGTGCCGGCCCTGGAAGTGCAGCCCGCCGTAGATCTCGTCGGAGAGGAGCACGACCCGGTTCTGGCGTGCCACCCGGGCCAGGTCCTTCAGCTCCTCCACCTTGTAGGTGCCCCCCGTGGGGTTGGCCGGGTAGTTGAGGATGACGATCCGGGGCCGCCCCGGGTCCTCGGCACACAGCTCCGCCAGGCGCTCCGGGGTGAGGCGCCAGCCCTCCTCGGGCCGGGTGGACAGCCAGCGCACCTGCCGGCCCAGGATCCGGGCCTGGGGGGCGTAGGAGACCCAGGTCGGCGTGGGGATGGCCAGGTCCCCGTAGTAGACGAGCTGGAGGAGGAACATCAGCTCCTTGCTGCCCGGCCCGATGAGGACGTCGTCGCCGGTCCCGGGCAGCCCGTCGCCTCGGCGATGGAACTCGGCGACGGCCTCCCGGAGCTCCCGGAGGCCGTGGACGGGCAGGTAGTCCTTCTCGTGGGCGTGGGCCTGGAGCTCCTCCACCACCACCTCGGGAACCGGGAAGGGGGACTGGCCGAGGCCGAGGCGGAAGACCCGGCGGCCCTGGCGCCGCAGCACCTCGCAGCGTTCATTGATGGCCAGGGTGGCCGAGGGGTGCATGCCCCGGACGTTGAGGTTGAGCTGGACGTCGGGGCCGTTGTGGTTGTGCGGGCGGGTCATGGTGACGAGGCACCCCGTCCGGATTCAGGGCCGGCCGCGGCCGGCGGGATGGGGCGACCAGCCTACGAGGGAGGGCAGCGGACGTCCGCTTCTATCGCTCCAGCGCAGGTCCAGGGTGCCGCCCTCCCGGCTCCGGTCCAGGCGCAGGAGGAGGAGATGGCGGCCCGGCGGCAGGTCCAGGTCGACGGCCTCGTAGGCCTGGCGGGGGTGCCAGGGGCTCCGGGCGACGAGCTGGCCGTCCAGGTACAGGGACCAGGAGGCGTGGCTGGCGAGCCAGAGGGTGAGGGGCACCGGGGCGGTGGCCGGCCGCCCGTCCAGGGAGGGGGGGGA
>CAYMFV010000151.1:0-7072 GCA_964389745.1 uncultured Planctomycetales bacterium
GAGCAGGAGGCGGGCCAGCTCCTGGAGGCGTTCGGGCTCGGCGGCGGCGAGGTCATGCTCCTCGCCGATGTCCGCCGCCAGGTCGTAGAGCTCCCAGCGCCGAGGCTGGTAGAAGTAGATGGCCTTCCACGACCCGAGGACGATGGAGGAATGGGGCTCGTAGCCGGGGCCCCGCGGTCCCCAGACGTGGGGGTAGTGGAAGACCAGCGGCCGTTCGGGCCAGGGTGCCGGCGCGCCGGCGAGGAGCGGGGTGATGTCGCGCCCGTCCACGGGGTGCTTCGGGGGGGGGTGACGCGGGCCCAGCGCAGCACGGTGGGGAAGATGTCCTCGACGATGACCGGCACGGCGCAGCGCGCGCCGGCCGCCACGGGCAGGCGACGTTGCAGGGCCTCCGCGGGATCCCGCCGCGCCCAGGCCACCACCCAGGGGATCCGGATGCCGCCCTCGTAGGCCGAGCCCTTGCCCGCCTTCAGGGGCCAGTTGTGGGTGTTGGCGCCGGTGCCCATGGGCGTCCGGCCCCGGGCATGGGCGCTCAACCCGCCGTTGTCGGAGGTGTAGAGGACGAGGGTACGCCCGGCGATGCCCCGGCGCTCCAGCCAGGCGAGGACGGCACCGAGGCTGGCGTCCACGCCCTCGATCATGGCGGCGTAGCGGCTCTCGGTCTCGTCCACCCCGGTGTCCCGGTACGCCTGGGTGTAGGGATCGTGGGGCTGGATGGGCGCATGCACCGCGTAGTGGGCGAGGTAGAGGTAGAAGGGTCGCCCAGTGGAGACGGGCTCGTCCAGGGCCTGGAGCGCCTCGACGGTGAGCGCCTCGGTGAGGTGGACTGCGAGGCCGTGGTACGCGTCCAGGCCGGGCACCGCCCACACGCCGCCCCTCGTCGCCCCGTAGCCGTCCTCGCCCTGGTAGGAGCCGGGCGCGCCGGCGCAGTGGCCGGCGATGTTGACGTCGAAGCCGAGGCGGCGCGGGTCCTCCCCGGGCGTGCCGTGGGCGCCCCAGTGGGCCTTGCCGGCGTGGACCGTGAAGTAGCCGGCCTCGTGGAGGAGCCGGGCCAGGGTCACGTCGTCGGGCTGCAGGCCCTCGGTGCGCCACTCGGGGCTCATGAGGCGGTCGGTCTTCCCCGACTGGTCGCGGCCGTGAAAGAGGGTCCACTGGGAGACCTGGTGCCGGGCCGGGTTCTGCCCTGTCATGATGCTGGTGCGCGTCGGCGAGCACACTGGCGCCGCGTAGGCCCGGGTGAAGAGGACGCCCCGGGCCGCCAGCCGCTCCAAATGCGGCGTCCGGTAAAGGTCGTTGAAGGGCGTGCGCCGTTCCCAGAATGCCACCGAGGAATCCTGCCAGCCCAGGTCGTCCACCAGGAAGACGACGATGTTGGGGCGATCCCGGGGTCGTTGGAGCGGCGCCTCCTCCGCGGCATGGGCGAGCGCGGCGAGGAACAGGGTGATGGCGAGGAGCATGGCTGGCCGGTGGCCCCGGCGAACTCCATGGAAGGGTGCATGTCGTCCCGGAGGCGCATGTGAACCGCGACTACTGCGAAGCTCGCCGACGCGCTGCCCGGCGGGCGCTGTCACCAGGTGCAGATGGATGCCCTGCGCCTTCGGGGTGGATCCCGTGGCCCTCCTCCGGGAGGCGCTGCGCGTCACCCGGCCCGGCGGCGTCCTCCTCTTCTCCACCTACGCGGAGCGCTTCTGGCCCGAGCTCGGCCGTCGCCTCGATGTGGAACCCAGGCTCGAGGAAGTGGACGGCTCGAGCCTGTTCTGCGAGTTCCCCAGGCCCTGACCTTCCTCGCTACTTGCTAGGATCGATCCGTGGATGGTTTCCGACGCCTTCCTCTCAGCCTGCCCGCCACGCTGGTGGTCGTCTATCTCGGCGTCCTGTCCCTGCTCGTCCTCTGGCTGCACCTCACCTGGCCGATCTACTACGATCCGTCCGTGATCCAGAACCGCGTCTTCAGGGACGAAGTGGAGGGTTTCCGGGCCGTGGCCACCTGGCTGAACGTGGTGAACGCCGGCTGGATCGCCCTCGTCCTGGTGAGCATGGCCTTGGTCACTTCCCTGCGCATGCACGCTGCCCTGCCCCACCCCGGGGACCCCGGCTACTACAGCGAGGGCGTCTTCAACCTGGAGTACGACTTCGGCGTCGGTTCCTGGCAGGTGGTGCCCGGGGAGTAGGGGCCTCCCGGTCAGGGCAGCCGGCGGTACAGCTCGCTGCCGAAACGGAAGCCGGCCACCTCGGGCAGCCAGTCCCCGTCCTCGTCCCGGCGCAGGACGATGCGGAAGACGCGGATGCCGCCGGTACTGCTCTCGTAGTAGGGGTTCTCGGGACCGGTGCGCAGCAATCCGTGCGCCAGGTCGGGGAAGAGCTCCCACGCCACGCCGGCCTCGTTCTCCCAGCGCAGGACGCTCCGGCCGTCGCGCCGGCCGGCGCGGACGATGCGGCCGCGGTGCCAGGGGTTCTCGACCGGGCGGCGCTCGTAGGTGCCGGGAAGGTCGGTGAGACGCACCCGGCGCCACAGCGCCGGCGGCGGCGGCGCGTAGCGCAGGCCCACCTGCAGGGGGGGGCGGGCTCGGGGCTGCAGGCGCTTGTGCAGGGCCTCCAGGAAGTAGTCCACCTCGTAGCGGCCCTGGAAGTCCTCGGGCCAGGTGCTCCGGTCGAACCACTGGTGGCTCCGGGCCTCCAGGCCGAACTCCGGCCAGGTGCGGAAGAGGTGGTGGAAGAACTCGTGGGCCAGCCACTGGGGGAGGTAGGCCCGGCGCTCCGCGTCGCTGTAGTCGCCGGTACCGAGGTGGGGGGGCTTGCGCAGCAGCCAGAGGTCGTCGATGAGGAAGCAGGGCGAGGCACCGTCGGGGCCGACCGCCATGCCACCGGTGATGAACTCCGCGCTGGCGAAGTCGGGATGCTGGTGGGGAACGTGGGAGGGGTAGAGCACCCACCACCAGTCCGTCGCCGCACGCACCTCTCCGGGCACCTCGGCCCAGAGCCGCTCCAGGGCGCCCGGGGCCAGGCCGGCGTGGCGGGGCGGGCCGGCGGAGACGCTCACCGGCAGCTCCATCTCCGGCAGGTGCAGGAACCGCTCCTCCACCGCCAGCCGGCCGCCGGTCATGGCCAGGACGAACTCCCGGAAGAGCCAGGTGCTCTGGTGGATGACCCGGAAGTCGTCGGCCAGGAGCCGCGGGTCGAGGGTGTGCCGGACCGTCTCGCCCTGGCCGCTCTCGAGCTCCGCCTGGTCCCGGGGCTGCACTCCCCAGGTGGCGCCGACCAGGACCACGGTCCAGACCGCCCGGGCGGGCCGCGGCGGCGTCCGCCTCCCCGCGGCCAGCTCGACCCGCCAGCGGGCGCAGTCGGTGAGCATGCGCAGGGCCGAGTAGCAGGCCGGGTGGCCCGGGAAGAACTCCCGGCGCCGGCTCAGGCACGTGGCCCAGCCCTCGCTGCCCGGCGGATGCTCCCGCCACAGCTCCTCGAGGGTCGCCAGGCACTCCCGGTAGCGGCCAGCCCGGTAGTCCGCTTCGGCCCGGAGCTGTACGGCCAGCACCTCCTCCGCCGCCTGGGGGGGGGCGGCCGGCGCCAGGGCCAGCAGCAACAGCGCGATCATTCCATCTTCCAGCGGGGCACCCGTCCGGGCGTCCACGGCGCGCCGGCGCTTTCGAGCCGGGCTTCCAGGGCCGGGAGATCCTCCTCCAGCAGCTCCTGGAGGTCGGCCAGGACCGGCGCGAAGGCCTCGGCTGCCATCTGGTACTGGCGTCGCTGGGTCGTGGTCGGACCGGAGGTCGTGCTCCACTGGCTGTCGGTGATGTTCTCCACCCGCTGGCGGATGGAGGGGGGGACCGGCTCGTTCCTGGACGAGACGGTGCGGTCGCCCCGCAAGGGCACGAGGAGGTCCTCCAGGCGCTGGTGCAGGGCCTCGATCTCGGCCAGGGCCGCGGTTTCGGCAGCTGGCGTGGCCAGGACCGCCTTGCGCAGGGCCTTGAGGCGCTTGCCGCCCTCGCCGGCCGCCTCCAGGGCACCCCGGACCGCCCGGCGCAGGCGCGCCACCTTGCGGTAGAAGGCCATGGCCTCGCCGGCGTCGGCCGCCGGCAGCTTCGCCAGGCCGAGGGGAACGACCTGGAAGGGTTCGGGGCCGGCCAGGACCGTCTCCCGGCCGTCCACCACCTTGGAGAGAGTCACGGTGTAGGTGCCGGGCAGGACCAGGGGGCCCTTGTCCGGCTCCTCCCAGGGGGCAAGCTCCTTGGGCTTCTCCAGACGCACCGGCACCGCCGCCGGCAGGCGCAGGTCCCAGGGCGCCCTGTGGAAGCCCTTGTCCCGGGGCGCCTCGAGACGCCGGACCACGGCGCCGGCCTCGTCCCGGACGGTGAGGAGCACACGGGGCGCCTCCTCCCGGTCCTCGGCCCGGAGTTCCTCCCAGGAGGGATAGTGGACGTCTCCCCCCTCCTTCTCGAGCTTGCGCTCCGCCTCCTGGCGCGCCTCCTTGCGGCTGCGCAGCTTCTCCTTCAGGCGGTAGGTGAGGACGGCGCCGAAGGGCGGGTTGGGCGCGGCGTAGAAGGCGGCGCCCTGGGAACCCCGGCCCTTGCGACCGCCCAGGCGGCTGCGTTCAACGTAGAGCCAGGCGTCCTTCACCGGGAAGAGGACCGCTTCCTCCTCGAGGAGTTCCGGCGTCACCCGGCGCAAGGGGGAGTAGTCGTCCAGGATGTAGATGCCCCGGCCGAAGGTGCCGGCGATGAGGTCGTCCTCCCGGCGCTGGATCTCCAGGTCGCGCACCGAGATGACCGGCATGCCCCCCTTCAGCTTCGTCCAGTGCGTGCCGCCGTCGAGGGTGAAGAAGACCCCGAACTCGGTGCCGGCGAAGAGCAGCTCGGGCTTCACGTGGTCCTGGACCAGGGCCAGCACCACGTGCCGTTCCGGCAGGTCGCCGGCGATGGAGACCCAGCTCCGGCCCCGGTCGGTGCTCTTCAGGAGATAGGGCCGGAAGTCGCCCATCTTGTGGTTGTCGAAGGCGGCGTAGACGGTGTCCGGGTCGAAGCGGTCGGCTTCCAGCCGGCTGACGTAGGCCATCTCGGGCACGCCGGGGAAGTGCTCCTCCCGCCGCCAGTGCTCGCCGCCGTCCTCGCTCACCTGGACCAGGCCGTCGTCGGTGCCCACGTACAGGAGCCCTTCCACCAGGGGCGACTCGGCCAGGCTGACGATGTTGCCGTAGAAGGAGGTGGAACGGTTCTTGGCCACCGCGTCCACGCTCCAGACCCGGTCCATGACCTTCAGCGCGTTGCGGTCGAGCTGCCTGGTCAGGTCGCCGCTCACCTTGCGCCAGGTGTCCCCCCGGTCGTCGGAGCGGAACAGGATGTTGGCGGCGAAGTAGAGGCGGGTGTGGGCGTGGGGGCTGATGATCAGCGGGGAGTCCCAGTTCCAGCGGAAGGGGGCGTCGCCGGCCTCCTCCCGGGGCTTGATGTCCACGATCTCCCCGGAACGGTGGTCGTAGCGCACGAGGCCGCCGTACTGCCACTGGGTGTAGACGATGTCCGGGTCCTCGGGATCGGCCACGGCCTCGTAGCCGTCGCCGCCGACGGTCACGAACCAGTGCTCGTTGCCGATGCCCATGCGGTCGGTGGTCCGGCTCGGCGCCCCGAGGCTGTTGTTGTCCTGGGTGCCGCCGTAGACCCGGTAGAAGGGCTGCGCGTTGTCGGCGCTCACCCGGTAGAACTGGACCACGGGCAGGTTGGCCTTGTAGTGCCAGTTGTGGCCGGCGTCCCAGGTCTCGTAGAGACCGCCGTCGCAGCCGGCCAGGAGGTGCCGGGTGTCGGTGGGGTCCACCCAGAGGGCGTGGTTGTCCACGTGCTTGTTCTTCTCCGGCACCTTGTGGAAGGTCTTGCCGCCGTCCTCGCTGACGTGGAGGAAGGTGTCCAGGGAATAGACCTTGTCCGGATCCCGGGGGTCCGCCACCAGCTCGTTGTAGTACTGGGGGCTGGAGCTCATGTAGTCGCCCCGCTTCTCCCAGGTCTCGCCCCGGTCGGTGGAGCGGTACACCCCGCCCTTGCCCCGGGCCGCCTCGATGATGGCGTAGACGATGTCCGGGTCGGCGGGCGACACCGCCAGGCCGATCCGGCCCATGTCCTCCTCGGGCAGGCCGTGCTCGAGCCGGCGCCAGGTCTCGCCGCCGTCGGTGGACTTCCAGATTCCCGATTCCGGCCCGCCGTCGAGGAGCACCCAGACGTGGCGCCGGCGCTGCCAGGCGCTGGCGTAGAGGACGTCGGGATCCCGGGGATCCATGACCACCTCGTTGATCCCCGTGCGCGGGCTGATGTCCAGGACCTTGCGCCAGCTGCGACCGCCGTCGGTGCTCTTGTAGAGGCCACGGTCGCCGCCATCCCGCCAGAGGGGCCCCTGGGCGGCGACGAAGACTACGTCCGAGTCCCGGGGATCCACCAGGATGCGGCCGATGTGCTCCGACTCCTTCAGCCCCATGTTCTCCCAGTGTCGGCCGCCATCCAGGGAGCGGTACACGCCGTCGCCGAAGGACACGCTGCGCTGGGCGTTGTTTTCGCCGGTTCCCACCCACACCACGTGGGGGTTGTTCGGGTCGAGGGTGACGCAGCCGATGGAGTAGGAACCGGTGTCGTCGAAGACCGGCTCGAAGGTGGTGCCATGGTTCACGGTCCGCCAGAGGCCGCCGGAGGCCACCGCCACGAACCAGCGATCGGGATCCGTCGGGTCCACCGCCAGGTCGCTGATCCGGCCCGAGGGCAGAGCCGGGCCGATGCCCCGCCACTTCAGGCCGGCGTAGGTGGCGGCGTCGTGGATCGGGGCGACCTTCTCCTCCTGGCCTTCCTTCCTGTCCTGGAGCCGGACCTCCCGGGCCAGGGCGCAGGCCGGGAGCAGGAGGGTCGCCAGGGCGGCGGCAACGGCGGTGGCGGGGACCCCGAGAGTCAGGTGGCCGGAGGCGCGCAGCATGGGCCCCAGCCTAGCGGCGGGGCCCCGCGCATCGTCAATGCCCGTGGGGCATCGCCTCGGCCTCGGCCAGGAACTCCCGGACCACCGCCACGAGACTTGCAAACGCCCGGGACTCGGAACCCTCGCCAACCAG
>CAYMFV010000152.1:0-7041 GCA_964389745.1 uncultured Planctomycetales bacterium
AGCTCCGGGCCGTGGTCTCCACCAGCGGTCCCCTGGGCTGGGGCGCCGAGGCCCGGGTCGGCGGCTACACCCCCGGCCTCCACGACGTGGACCTGCCGGCGGTGGCCGTCCTCGCAGGCGGCGGCATCGTGGCCGCCTGGCAGGACGACCGGAGCGGCGCCGACGCCGTGTACGCGGCCCGGTTCTCCGGCGGCACCTGGGGGAGCGACCTCCGCCTCTCCCCGGGCGTCGGCACCGGCGTCCGCCTGCTGGCCACCGGGGACGGAGCCGTGGCCCTGTGGACCGCCACCCGCACCGGGCCCGACCCGGCCGAGGCCGCCCTCTGGGATGCGGCCGCGAACACCTGGGCCCCGGCGATCCAGGTGACCGGCAACAGCGGGGACGTGGACCTGCCGGTGGCAGCCTGGAACGCGGGTTACGGGAATGTGCTGGCCGCCTGGCGGGCCAACGACCTGGGCGCCAACGACGTCTGGGCCGGGGGCTTCCGGCCCCAGACCCTGCTCCCCGTCGGGGACTTCGCCACTCCGGGGAGCCCGGTGCACTTCGCGGTCCGCCACTGGCCGGCGGCGGAGGCCGGGAGCTTCGCCTTCGGGGTGCTGGTGAGCGGCAGCCCGGGCAGCCTGCCTCTCGCCGACGGCCGGGACCTGGGCCTGACGCCGGACAGCCTCCTGGCCCTGAGCCGCCGCCTGATCCCGGGGCCCCTCTCGGGATCGGTGGCCGCCGACGGCACCGGCGCCACCCCGGTGCTGCCGGCGCCGCCCCTCCCAGGGACCCTGTACGCCGTGGCGGTGGCCTTCCAGGGAGCCGGCCCGCCGGGCGCCATCACCGACCCGGTGGCCCTGCCCTGAAGCCGCCGGAACTCCACCGGAACTCCGCCTCGCATCCCGGCCGGCCAGGATTATGCTGATGCGAGGCAGCCGGACATTCCCTTTGCACCGGCCGTCCATCCTGACCCCCGAGAACCCTGGAAACCATGCACAAGCGATCTCTCTTCCTCGCATCCCTCCTGCTCGCTGCCCCCCTGGCGGCGCAAGGTGTGAACGTCCGCCCCTCGACCATGGTGGACACCACCAGCACGGGCACCGGCCTCGGTCCGGCCGTCGCCACCAACGGCACCATCGCGGCCATCGCCTACAACGACGGTAGCACCGGTGGCAGCAACACCGTCAACGTGGTCCTCTCCGACGGCCGTGGCCTGACCTGGTCCGCGCCGATCCGGGTGGACAACGACACCACGGCCGCCCGCAAGTTCACCCAGAACGACGGCGTCGCCATCGCCGGCGCCAACGACATCTACGTCTGCTGGGAGGACGAGCGCAACGGCACGACGAACGAGGACCTCTACTTCAACGCCAGCCACGACGGTGGCACGACCTGGGTCGGCGAGATGATGCTCGACAAGGGCTATCCCGCGGGCACCGGCGCCATCCGGGACTGGAGGATGCTGGTAGAGGACGATCCGGCCGGCGACCACGTCTACATCCTGCTGACGGTGGACCCGACCACCGCCGGCAACGAGGAGCTGTACCTGCTGGCCAGCCACGACGGCGGCGCCACCTTCACGCGCTCCCAGGTGTCCAGCCTGGCCCCCGGCACCGAGGACGTGGACTTCTTCGCCATGGCCGCCAGTGGCACCACCCTGTGGGTGGCCTGGCAGGGTGACCGGAACGGCGCCGGTGACGACATCTTCTTCCAGATGAGCACCGACGGCGGCGCCACCTGGCTGCCGGCCGATGTGGAGCTGGACAGCAGCGGCCCGGGCGTGGCCGACGCCGACTGGGAAATGACCCTCTCCGCCGAGGGCAGCCTGGTGGTCGTGGCCTGGCAGGAGGAGATCGCCTCCACCTTCAACGAGGAGCTACGCATGGCCGTCTCCACCGACGGCGGCGCCACCTGGGGCGCGGACATGCTGATCGGCGGCTACACGGCCGGCTCGGCCGACGTCGACAACCCCCAGGCCCTGGTGCACAACGGCACCATCCTCGCCACCTGGGAGGACAACCGCGGTGGCAGCGACGAGATCTTCGTCGCCTCCTCCAGCGACAACGGCGCCACCTGGACCGAGACCCAGGTCACAACCGCCGGTGGCGGCTACCCGCGCCTCCGGGCGGACCAGGACACCCTCCTCGTGGCCTACTCGAGCGGTGCCTACCCGAACACCGCCCTGGCCTCCTTCAGCCACGACGGCGGCGCCACCTGGCAGAGTGACGTCCTGGTGAGCGACACCACCGGCGACGTGGACTTCGTCGAGGTCGCGGTGGATCCCCTCTACCACAACGCCCTGATCGTCTGGCTGGCCGACGACCTGGGAACGAACCACGTCTACGCCGGCGGCTTCCGGCCCCAGACCCTGCACGCTCCGGCCACCATCAGCGCCGGCGCACCCTTCAGCCTGACCGCCGAGTTCTTCGGGCCGGGCTCCGAGCCCTTCGTCGGCGTCCTCGCCTCCCTGGCCACCGGCAGCCACACCCTGACGGATGGGCGCCTCTCCGGACTGGCCGCCGATGCCGTCCTGAGCCAGAGCATCGACATCATCCGCGCTGACGTGGTCGCGGGCCCTCCCGGTTCCCTGACCATGGTCATGGCCCCCGACGGCAGCGGCGCCAACGCCAGCCCGCCCTTCCCGAGCTCCCTGCCCATCGGCACCGTCGTGTACATGACGGCCGTGAGCTTCAACCCGACGCCTCTCAGCCTGGGTGAGATCACCGACGTGGTGACCACCACGGTCCAGTAGGCGGTTCCGGCGACCCGGCCCCAGGGGTCGGATCGCATAGGATGGGGGGCCTCCCGGCGTGCCGGGGGGCCCCCGCGCCATGATGCTCGCCACCCTTCTCCTGACCCTCCTCCCCGTCGCCCGGCCGGCGGCGCCGGCCGCCGCCATGGTTCCCTGCTTCGCCGGGGAGCCCCAGATCTTCCTGGCCCTGCCCGACGAGGGCGCGGCCTTCGACCCGGTGGTCATCCTGGGCATGGACTGGGCCGAGGGCGCGGTGCCTTGGTTCGGGCGCACGCCCTCCCTGCCCCTCTACGTCTGGGCGACCCCGGAGATCCCCTTCGTCGGCCGCTTCTCCGTCATGGTCACGACCGTGCCCGTCACCCTCTTCCCGGGCACCGTGGACCTGGAGGTGGCGTACCAGGGGCGGCGCTCGAACGCGGTCCCCTTCACCATCCGTCGCTAGGGGACCCGACACCCTGGACTGGCCGCAGCGCTACCAGGAGGGCCGGACACCCTGGGACCTGGGAGGCCCCCACCCGGAGCTGGCCGCCGTCCTGCGCCGGGACGCCCTGGGGCGCCGGCGCCTGGGCCACAGGGTGCGGGTCTACGTCCCCGGCTGCGGCCGGGGCCACGACGCCCTGGCCCTGGCCCGGGCGGGCTGGATCGTGACGGCGGTGGACCTGGTGGCGGCGCTGCGCCCGCTGGTGGGCCCGCGCCTGGAGGTCCTGGGCGGCCACTTCGTGGCGGGGGACGCCCTGGAGTTCCTGGCCCGGCCGCCCTTCGAGGCCATCTGGGAGCACACCTTCTTCTGCAGCCTGCCCCTGGAGGAGCGCCCCCGCTACGGCGAGATGGCCCGCCGTCTCCTGGCGGTCCGGGGGCGGCTGTACGCCCTGGTGTTCCCGGTGGACCGGCCCCTGGAGGAGGGTGGCCCGCCCTGGCGGACCACGGTGGCCGACCTGCAGGAGGCCCTGGGGCCGGCCTTCCGCCTGGTCCTGGACCGGCCGGTGGCCCATCCCGCCCCCGGGCGGGCCTGGACGGAGCGCTGGGCGGTCTTCGAACGCCTGGACGAGGAGCCTGGGGAAGAGGATGACCGGGGTCTATAATCCCGGTGCCGGCCCGGCCCGGGCGTTTCTGGCGTAACCTCGCGGCGGCCTCTCCGTCCTCCACTTGGAGACCGCACCGGGTTCCCAGGCGCACCCGGGTTCCACCCGAACCTCCTGCAATCTCCACCGGGAGCGTGCAGGATGGTCCTGGGCCTCCAACCGGGCCCATCCCCCAGAACCCGAAAGGAACCCACACTCCGATGCGCAGAGCTCTGGCCCTACTCGCTGTCCTGGCGGCCGCTCCCGCCCTGACCGCCCAGCAACAGACCGTCGAGGTCTTCCTCTACGGCGGCACCCCCCTGACCACGAACTGGGAGATCCGCCGTTGCACCGACCTCGACGGCGACGATCTCTTCCTCACGCCCGGCGAGGCGATCCAGTTCGCCTTCGACAACGCCACCATGGTCACCTACGTCGACAACATGCGCTACGGCGAGGTGAACGGCCGGCCGGCCATGTACGGCCCCGGCGGCAACGACGTCATCCTGCGGATGACCGACGACAACGGCGACGGCGACGCCCTGGACCCCGGCGAGGTGACCGTCTTCGTCGATACCCGTGCGGTCTATGGCGTCACGAACACCAGCCCCGACGACCTGGACTTCGAGCCGGGCACCTGGGCCCTGTACGTCACGGACGACAACTGGAACTTCGGTCCCCAGCTCGGTGCCGGCATCACCCGCTACGAGGACCTGAACGGTGACGGCGACGCCATGGACCCGGGCGAGGCCACCCTCTTCGTGGACGGCCAGGGCACCCAGACCGTCATGGGACTGGGCGGCACGCCGGTGACCATCGGCCTCACCGACTTCGAGGCCATCATGATCGACAGCAACGGCGTCGTCATCGGCTTCGAGCAGCAGGACCGGATGCTCTACGCCTTCCAGGACCTCAACGGCGACGGCGACGCCATGGATCCGGGCGAGGCCTGGAACTTCTGCAACCTGGTCGACGACGTGCCCGGCCTCGAGGTGAACGCCGACATCGTCTCCGGTGCCTTGCTGCCGCCGCGCTGCCCCTCCACGAGCGGCACCGGCTGGTACGCCTCCCTGGAAGCCCTCTCCGTGGACCGGGGTGCCGGCCCGAACGGCGAGGACCTCTACTGGATCGGCAGCACCGCCAGCCCGACCTCCTGCAGTGGCGCCCAGGCCCTCATCTACCGGGGCATCGACCTGAACGCCGACGGCGACCTGAACGACGCCGGCGAGGTGGTCCTGTGGCTGAACGGCCCGAACAACGGCATGCTCTACCCGGTGACCCGCCTCTACGACGCGGTGGGCCACGACGGTGGCGTGTCCATCTTCCAGGAGAACGGTCCTCCGGGCCCGATCTACACCCAGGACAGTGTCTGGTTCCTCACCGACCTGAACGGCAACGGCAACGCCGAGGACTTCGGCGAGCAGATCATGACCTACGCCTGGGATCCGGACGGCTGCTACGCCGTGAGCCTGGGGGTGGCGCCGGAAGGCCAGATCGGCCCGGCCCAGCCCTGGTTCGAGGTCTTCGGCACCGCCGGCACCACCAGCATCGGCACGAACCCGGCCATCGGCTACAACGGCCTGCCCGGCATCGGCCAGGCCTTCGACGTGAGCCTGACGGGTGGCATTCCCCTGGGCAACGCCGTGCTCATCCTGGGCTTCAGCGACACCCAGTACCAGCAGTTCAACCTGCCCCTGGACCTGACCTTCTACGGGATGCCGGGCAACACGCTGTACTGCTCGGTGGACATGCAGTTCCCCACCGGCCTGAACGGCTCCGGCAGTGCCCAGCTCTCCTTCAACGTGCCGCCGAACCCCAGCCTCGATGGCACGCGCATCCACTTCCAGTGGTACGTGGTGGACGCGAACGCCAACCAGCGGGGTGCGGTCATGTCCGACGCCCTCCGCGGCGAGATCCACTAGCACCAGGGCGCCCGGGCGTCCTGCCGGCGGAGGGGGTGAGCTGCCCCCTCCGCCTCTTCTTTTGTCCATCGCCAGGCCATGCTCCTCACCTTCCTCCTCCTCGCCGCCCCGTGTCCCCAGGACCTGGGGGAGATCGCTCGCGTCCTCCGGGCGGCCGACGACAAGGCCGCCTACGAGAAGGGGGCCTACGAGGCCGCCCGGACCCTGGCCGGGATGGCGGGCACCGGGGCCATGCGACTGCGGCTCGAACTCTTCGACGGCAAGCTGGAGACCTGGCGCGGCGTCTACCTGCGGGACTGGTTCTACACGGGCATGCGCAAGGCCGAAGCCCTGGAGGAAGCCGCCCTCCTGGTCCAGGCCGCCCGGGACCGGCGGCGCAGCGAGCTCCTCCGTCTCCTCTGCCTCCGGGCCCTGGCCGCCTGCCCGGCGCCCATCCCCGCCGGCGACCTCCTGGACCGGCGCTTCCTGAAGGCCGCGCCCGCCCTGCGCCGGGAGTGGAGCCGGACGGTGGGCCTGGCCTTCGCAGCCGGGCGGCTCCAGGCGGACCGACGCCTGGCCCCTCGCCTGGAGCAGCGGGTCCGGGAGCTCCTGGGCAAGGCCGGGCCCCCCTACGCGGGCCTGGCCGCCCTGCCGGAGCGGGACCCGGAGACCGTCGAGCTCCTGGCGGCGGCCGCAACCGGGGCCCGTGACCCGGGCGACCGGGCCGAGGCCCTGCGCCTCCTGGGACCCGGCCCGGCCTTCCTGGAGGCCCTGCCCCGGGCCCTGGCCGACGAGGCCTGGGGGCCGAAGGCCGCCGCCCTGGAAACGGTCCTGGCCGGCAAGGCGTTCCGGGCCGTGCCGCTCCTGGTGTCGGCCCTGCCCCGGGCGGAGAAGGAGGGAGGGCGCCTGCCCGGGGACCTGGCCCGGACCCTGATGCGCCTCACGGGCCAGCAGTTCGGGAGCCGGGCGGAGCTCTGGCAGCGCTGGTGGCAGGACCAGGGGGAGGCCTGGCTGGCCCGGGCCGAGGCCGCAGGGGTCCTGCCGGCGACGGCTGTCGCCGCGGCTCCCGACACCACCCGGGCGGTCATCTTCGGCCTCCCGGTCCGGAGCGAGCGGGTGGCCGTGGTGGTGGATGGCTCCGGCAGCATGCGCATGGGCCGCATCGGGGACCGGAGCAGCGCCGAGGCGGCGGCCGACGAGCTGGAGCGCTTCCTCTCCGGCCTGCCCGAGGGAGCCCGCTTCAACCTCTGGGTGGCCGGTCGCAAGCCGGTGGCCTTGTTCCCCGGGCTGGCGCCGGCGAAGCGCCGGAACCGGGAGCAGGCCGTCCTATGGCTCCGGGACTACG
>CAYMFV010000153.1:0-6960 GCA_964389745.1 uncultured Planctomycetales bacterium
GCAGGGGCGGGGGGGCCGGGCGGGCGCCGGGGGGGGGGGGCGGGGGGGGGGGGGGCGGGGAAGGGGCGGGGGAGGCCCACGGCCGGCGGGGGGGCGCAGGGGGTGATGCGGCCCCCGAAGGCCCGCTCCCCGACCAGCGCCCCGTCCAGCCAGAGGCGCAGCAGCGACCCGTCCCAGGAACCGGCGACGTGGTGCCAGCGGCCGACCCAGTCCTCGGGGAGGGGGGCGAAGACCGACTGCCAGACGCCGTCGTGGACAAAGAACTCCAACCGCCGGCCGTCGCTCGCCACCTTCAGCAGGTACTGGGTGTCACCCTTGCCGGCGATGGGGCCGGGGCCGCCGCGCCGGGCCGGCCGGACCCAGGCCTCGACGGTCAGGGGGCCACGCAGGTCCAGCTCCGGGACGGCGGGCAGCTCGACCCGACCCTCCAGGGCCTGGCCCCCCCCGAGGCCGGGCACCAGACGACCGTGCAGCGTCCCCGCCAGCCCCGCCCCGGCGCGGCTGCGCACCGCCCAGACCGGCCGGGAGACCGCCCGCAGCCCCTGGTCGGCCCAGTCCCAGATGAAGCCGCCCTGGAGCACCGGGTAGCGGTCGATGACCTGCCAGTAGTCGGCGATGTTGCCCAGGGAGTTGCCCATGGCGTGTTCGTACTCGCAGAGGATCAGCGGCCGCTCGGGGTCGCCCTCGGCGTAGCGCTCCAGGTGGCCGATGCCCGCGTACATCGGGCAGTAGATGTCGGTGTGCGGACCGAGCCCGGCCCGCTCGTAGTGGACCGGCCGGGTCGGGTCCCGCTGCCGGATCCAGTCGCTGGTGGCGGCGAAGCAGACCCCGTCGCCGGCCTCGTTGCCCAGGGACCAGACGATGACGCTCGGGTGGTTCTTGTCCCGTTCCACCATCCGCCGGGTCCGCTCCAGGTGCGCCGGGATCCACTCCGGCCGGTTGCCCAGGGTCCGCTCCGGCCGGTAGCCCATGCCGTGGCTCTCGATGTTCGCCTCGTCGAAGACCCACAGCCCGTAGCGGTCGCAGAGCTCGTACCAGTACGGGTCGTCGGGATAGTGACTGGTGCGCACCGCGTTGCAGTTGTGGCGCTTGAGGAGCAGGACGTCCTGGAGCATCCGCCAGCGGGGGGTGGCCCGGCCGCTGTCGGGATCGTGCTCGTGTCGGTTGACGCCGCGGATGGTGATGGCCCGCCCGTTCACGAGGAGGCGGGCGCCCCGGACCTCCACCTCCCGGAAACCGACGCCGCAGCGCTCCACCTGCTCGGCGCCGTCCGCGTCCCGGAACCGGAGCAGGAGGGTGTAGAGCCAGGGCGTCTCCGCCGTCCACAAGCGCGGCGCGACCACCTCCCGGGCCAGATCGAGGGTTGTCTGGCCGCCCGCCGGCACTCCGGCCACCTCGGCCCGGACGAGAGGCCCGTCGCCCACCGGCCGCCCCTCGGGGTCGAGGAGGTACAGCTCCAGGACGCCGCCGGCCTCCTCCTCCGCCCGGTTGCGGAGGGTGGCCCGCACCGTCAGCACGGCGTCCCGATACGCCTCGTCCAGGTCCGTGACCACCTCGTAGTCCCAGAGGTGGAGGGGGGGTAGCGCCAGCAGGCTCACGGAACGGAAGATCCCGCTCATCCGCCACATGTCCTGGCACTCGAGGTAGGAGCCGTCGCTGTAGCGATAGACGGCCGCGGCCAGGAGGTTGCGGCCCGGGCGCAGGAGGCCGGTCAGGTCGAACTCGGCCGGCGTCATGCTCCCCTGGCTGTAGCCGACGGGACGCCCGTTCAGCCACAGGTGGAAGGCGGACTTGACGCCGTCGAAGCGCACCAGGACCCGCCGGCCGCGCCAGGCCGCGGGCAGCTCGAACCAGCGCCGGTAGCAGCCGACCTCGTTCAGCGCGTCGGGAGTCTCCGGCGGCCGGGGGTCCCAGGGCGCAAAGTCGTAGGGCTGGTTCAGGTAGCGGGGCCGGCCGTAACCATGGAGCTGCCAGTTCGCGGGCACTGGCAGCCCGTCCCAGCCGCTGTCGTCGAAGTCCGGCGCCGGAAAGCCCGCCGGCACCAGCTCCGGTCGCGGCACCCAGCGGAAGCGCCAGGTGCCGTCCAGGGAGAGCCGGCGGGACTCCAGGTTGACGTGGGCGGGCTCCTTGTTGCGGCCGAGGACCTCCAGGTTCTCCCAGTCGGGGGGGGCGCCGGGTGCCTGGGTGGCGGCCGGCACGAGCAGGAGGAGCATGGCGGCGAGGGCCATGGCATCAATCTAGGTGCGCCCGCGTACCATGGGCCGCCGGCCGGCGTTGTACCGTCCATGGTCTTCACCGCCGTACTCGTCGTCGCCGTCCTGGCGCTGCTCGCCACCCAGGTGGTGCGGCTGGAGGTGCTGGCCCTCGGCGTGCTGGCCGTGCTCGGGATCAGCGGCCTGCTGCCCGTATCGGGTCTCCTGTCCGGCTTCTCCAACCCGGCCACCATCACGGTGGCGGCAATGCTGCTCCTGAGCGCGGGGCTCGAGCGGGTCGGCGTGGTGGACTGGGTCAGCGCGGTCCTTGGCCGGCGAGCGGGCGGCAGCAGCACCTCCCTGCTGGTGCTGCTGGCCCTGCCGGTGGCGGGCTTCAGCGCCTTCATGAACAACACGCCCATCGTGGCGCTGATGATTCCGATCACCCTGGCCCTGGCCAGGCGCACCGGCGTGGCGCCCTCCCGCCTGCTCCTGCCGATCAGCTACATCTCCATCCTCGGGGGCACCTGCACCCTGATCGGCACCAGCACCAACATCCTCGTGGACTCCCTCTACCGGGAGGCCGGCGGTCCAGGCTTCGGCATGTTCGACTTCGCACCGCTCGGACTGCTCTTCCTGGCCGCCGGCGGCGGGCTGGTGCTGTTCCTGGCCGGCCGCCTCCTCCCGGAGCGTACCAGCCTCTCCCTCGCCCTCGACTCCCGGGCACCCGGGCACTTCGTCACCGAGGTGGTGCTGCCGCCGGGCAGCGCCCTCGGGGGCCGGCGCCTCGGCGAGGTCTTCCGGGAGAAGGACGAGCTGCAGGTGCTGGAGCTCATCCGGGACGAGGTGCCGATCATGGGGCCCTCGCTGGAGACCATGCTGGAGGCGGGCGACACCCTGCTGATCGAGGGCACGGCCCGGACCATCCACCAGGTCCTGGAGCGCCGGGGTCTCGAGCGCGGCACCGCCATCGCCGATGCCGAGCGCGTCGCCATCAGCCGCGTCGACCTGCGGGTGGTGGAGGTGGTGATCGCCCCCAACTCGAGCTTTCGGGATCGCCGGCTCCAGGATCTCGGTCTGCACCGGCGTTTCGGCGTGCAGGTCCTCGGTGTGCGCCGCCTCGGCCGCCACCACCAGTACAACATCCGGGTCCTGCGCCTGCGGGCCGGGGACGTGCTGCTGGTCCAGGGAGAACCGGCGGCCCTGCGCAACCTCCAGGAGGAGGGTGACGTGATCCTCATCGAGGGGGTGGAGGGCTCCCTGACCTTCCCCAGCAAGGCCCCCCTGGCGCTGTTGATCCTCGCCGGTGTCGTGGGGGGGGCGGCGGCCGGCCTGGCGCCGGTGGTGCTCCTCGCCCTGCTTGGGGTGCTGGCCATGCTGGCCACCGGCTGCCTGGACCTGCCCCGGGCCTGGCGCAACCTGGATGCCGGTGTCCTCCTCCTCCTGGTCGCCATGATCCCCCTGGGGCTGGCCATGGAGGCCAGCGGGCTGGCGTCCTGGGTGGCGGAGCAGGTCGTCGCCGCCACCCGCAACCTGGGGCCGATGGCCCTGGTCAGCGCCTTCTATCTTCTCGCCTCGATCTTCAGCGCAGTGCTCTCCAACAACGCCACGGCGGTCCTCTTCACCCCGGTCGCCCTCGACGCCGCTGCCGGGCTGGATGTCGACCCCCGGCCCCTGCTGATCGCCGTCACCTTCGGGGCCAGCGCCTCCTTCGTGACGCCCATCGGCTACCAGACCAACACCCTGGTCATGGGGCCGGGCGGCTACCTGCTCCGGGACTACCTGCGCCTCGGGCTGCCCTTGAGCCTGCTCCTCTGGCTGGTCGCGAGCCTCTGCATCCCCCTGTTCTGGCCCCTGGGGGGGGGGTAGTCAGCGCTTCAGCCCCAGGAGGCGCTGGAGCGTGTCCAGGACCGGGTGCTCGGGCGGCAGCTCCCGCACCAGCCAGGTGGCACAGGGCAGGCGGTGGGCCAGGACCCGGGCGGTATCCCCGAGGAGCATGGCGGTCCAGCGGGGCCGGTTGTGGGAGCCCAGGAAGACCACGTCGTTGCCGAGGCGGGTGGCGGTCTCGAGGAGGACCCGGGCCGGCCGGCCCTGCTCCAGGACCACCTCGCCCAGGAGGCCGGCGGCTTCCAGGTCCCTCCGGGCCGGCGCCACCTCGGCCTCCTGGACCTCCCGCATGCGCTCCGCGTGCTTCTCCAGGCCACCGGCGAACTGGTCCCAGCCCATGGGCAGGCTGAAGGCGGAGCACAGGTCCACCTTGGCGGCGCCCACGGCCCGGGCCACCTGCAGGGCCCGGGCGGCCGCCCGGCGGGAGGCCTCGGAGCCAGTGGCGCCGACCAGGGGCCGGGTGAAGCCGCCACACTCGGCACGGACCAGGAGCAGGTCCACCGGCGCGTTCGTGGCCAGGTGCTCGGCCACGGAACCGAGCTCCAGGTACTCGAGCCCCGAGCGGCCGTGGGTGCCCACCACCAGGAGGTCGGCGCCGACGGCCCGGATGTCCTCGAGGATGACGTCCACCGGGTTGCCCCGGCGGACCTCGACCCGGACGGCGGTCTCCGCGCCGCCGGGCATCCTCTCGGCAACGCGCTGCAGGTCGTCCACGGCCTGCTGGTAGAGCTTCTCGGCGAAGGCTTCGTCCAGGAAGGAGAGGCGCGGGTCCAGGGCGTCGCCCAGGGCGTGCACCAGGTGGAACTCCGCGCCCAGGGCCCGGGCCAGCCATGCGGCGGTATGGACGGCGGGCCGGCTGGCCTCGGAGAGGTCCGTCGCGGCCAGGATGGTGCGGATGGGCTGGATCTCGGGAAGCTCGCTCATGATCGGAGATGGCAGCCGGAGGGGGCGCACCCGCCGGGCCGACGCTACCAGGGTAGCCGCCGGCCGTCCCAGGCGAGGAAGGCGCCCGAGTCCTCGGGGCCGAGGGCGTCCAGGACCCGGAGCATGCCGGCGACCGACTCCTCGGGGGTGAGGGGCGCGCCGGGGCCTCCCATGCCCGTCCGCACCCAGCCGGGGTGGAGGACGGCGCAGGTGATGCCGCGGGGGGCGAGTTCGTGGGCCAGGTTGCGCCAGGCCATGTTCAGGGCCGCCTTGCTCATGCGGTAGGCCCAGGAGCCCCCGGAGCTGTTGTCGCCGATGGAACCCATCAGGGAGGTGATGGCAGCCAGGCGGGGCTGCCGGCCGCGCTCCAGGAGGGGCAGGAGCGCCCGGGCGACGCGCAGGGGCCCCAGGGCGTTCACCTCGAGGACCCGGCGGACCTCGTCCATGTCCAGCTCGGCCAGGGTGCCGCCGTGGCGCCCGTAGGTGCCGGCGTTCTGGACGGCCACATCGAGGTGGTCGGTGGCAGCTGCCACCGCCGCGGCGGCCGCGTCCACCGAGGTGTCGTCGGCCACGTCGCAGGGGACCGGCACCAGGCGGGCGCCGTGCTCCCGGGCCAGGGCCTGGAGGCCGGCGGAACCCTTGGGATCCCGGGCCAGGGCCAGGACCCGGGCGCCGCGGGCGAGCCACTGGCGGCAGAACTCGAGGCCGAGGCCGCGGCTGGCGCCGGTCGTGAGGACGGTGGGGGCGGTCGTGTCGGTCATCTCCAGCCTGCCGGGCGGAAGCCGCACCGGCCGGTCCCGAACAGGATGCCATCCCCGGAGGGCCGGGTCGCGGGCCAGGGATTAGGATGGTGGTGTCATGACGGGCTCCGAGCCTTCCGACCTGCGCCGGCTCGCGAGGGCCCTGGGCTGGTTCGTGGCCGGTGCGATCGTCGACATGTTCCGCCCCGTCGAGGATGTGGCCGAAGCCGCGCTCCAGGTCCTCGTCATCCTCTGCTGGCTGGCCAGCGTCCGGGCGCTGCTGGCCATCGGCCGGGAGGAGGAATCCCGCCGTCCGCTGCGGCTGGCCGAGGGCGCCCTCGCCCTGGCCCTGATCCTCTCGGGCGTCGCCCGGGCGGCGGGGCAGGTGGGCCTGCGCCGGGCCGTGCGCGCCTGGGAGGGGCTGGCGCGCTGGACCCGCCTGCTGCTCGTCTACCCGGTCACGGCCTCGGTGGGCGTGTTCTGCGGCCTGGTCCTGGGCGGCGTCATCGAGCTGCAGGAGTCGTACGACATCGAGGACGACTCCCTTGCCCCGTTGCTCTTCGTGTGGATGATCGCGGTCTTCTCCCTCCATCTCGCCACGCTGATCCTCGGCGTCGACACCATCGCCGATGCCCGCCGTCGCCTGCGGGGCCTCGAGCGCCGCCACGGTGCGCAGCGGCCAGCCTGCCTCCGCCGTTCCTGAAGGCGTCCGCGGCGGCCGACGACGCCCGGGCAGGCATGGCGTCAGGTCCGGGCTCGTGCGTGGAGCCAGGCCGCCACGCCCGCCGCCGCCCGCCGCCCGTCCAGGGCCGCCGAGACGATGCCGCCCGCCTGGCCCGCACCCTCCCCGGCCGGGAAGAGGCCGGCCACGCCCTCGGCCATGCAGTTCTCCCGGTCCCGGAGGATGCGCACCGGCGAGGAGGTCCGGGTCTCGACGCCAATGGCCTGGCCGTCAGGGCCGGTGAAGCCGGGCATCTTCCGGGAGAAGGCCCGGAGGCCCTCCCGCAGCCGGTTGACCATGCCCTTGGGCAGCAGTTCAGCGAAGTCGGCGGGCGTCAGCCCCGGGCGATAGGAGGTGGGCAGGAGGGGGGAGACCGGCCCGCGCCCGGCGACGAAGTCGTCCAGGCGCTGGGCGGGGGACTGGGTACCGCCCCCCCCCTGGCTCTTATACACCTCTCCGAGCCCACGAGACAGGCAGAAAACTCGTATGCCGTCTT
>CAYMFV010000154.1:0-6957 GCA_964389745.1 uncultured Planctomycetales bacterium
CGACCTGGATGCCCGCCGCGAGCTCCCGAGCATCGGCGGGCGGATCACCGGCCTGTGTTTCTCGGCCAGCGACGACTGGCTGTTCTGCTCCTCCAGTTCCGTGGTCTGCGCCGCGATTCTCCTGGACGCGGCGAAGCCCGAGCCCCGGATCCTGGCTTCCAGCCGCCGTGGCGGCGGGGACGGCGTCCTGCCGCTGTCGAGCTCCGGCCGGCTCGTCGCCATCGTCAATACCGACTACATCCTGGCGGATCTCGATGGCTCCATGGATCCGACCCTGACGCCGATGCGCGCGGCGGGCCCCAGGTGCATAGCCCCGTCAGCGGACGGGAGGTGGATCGCGAGCGCCCTGCAGCGCGACGTGGTCATCAGGTCGGCAAGGGGTCCCGCCTGGACGGCTGGATTCACCAGTGCGGAGGGCGCGGTCTCCTGCCTGTCCGCGGGTCCAGGAGGCAGACTTCTCGCCATCGGCATCT
The DNA here is from genome assembly GCA_964389745.1 of uncultured Planctomycetales bacterium. Taxonomy (GTDB): domain Bacteria; phylum Planctomycetota; class UBA1135; order UBA1135; family UBA1135; genus CAYMFV01. Next base: position 474 of record CAYMFV010000154.1, read on the forward strand.
CCAGCGGCCGGCTCCTTCTCATCGAGGCCGACACGGGCGTGGTCCTCCAGGAGTATGCCGGGAACGGAGAGCAGATCTCTGCTCTCGACTGGAGCGAGGACGGGAAGTGGGTGCTGGCAGGCGACGCGGGCGGGTACCTGCGCACGTGGCCCGTGGATCCAGGGCGCATGGGTTTGCTACCCGAGCTTCGCACCGGGCGGTCCCTGCCGGGAGGCGCGCGGGCCGCGCTGTCCGATCGCGAGATCCTGCGCTTCCAGGTGGCGGCTCCGGACGACCTGGCGGCCCTGGAGGAGGCGCGGGCACGGTTGCTGGCCGCCCGGGATCGCGTGAACCAGTACCTGGCGCAGGAGGTGACCCTGGCCGGTGCCAAGTCCCGGATCTCGCGGCTCGAGACCGTGGACGACCGGGAGGCGGAGGCGCTTCGACAGGGCCTCGCAGAAGCGTGGGAGGACTTCTACGAGGTCGACTCCGCCTGCTGGTCCAAGGTCATGGCCGCGCCATCGTCCCTCGAGGAGCTGGAGCGAGCCCTCGAGACCGCTGAGCGTCTCTGCCAGGCGGCGCCCGGTGTGCCGCACTACCTGGACACCCTTGCCTGGCTGCACTACCGCCTGGCCGTTCGCCTCGGGGACGACGATCCGCGCTCCGCAGACCACATCGCGCGCGCCATGACCGCCCTGGACGAGGCCGACCGGGCCGCCGTGTCCTTCCTCGGCCGTCCCTTCTGGCAAGGGATGGTGCTGCGCGCCCTGCTGCTCTCGAGGGAAGGGCGGATGAAGAAAGCCGGCGCCACGCTCCAGGAGTTCAGAGCATGCCTGGAGCAGGCTCCCAACGAGGCTCTGCGGAAGCTGGCCGGCGAGGCGAAGGCGGCCATCGAAGGCGGCTAGCTGCCGCGAATCAGGCCGTGCGGGCTCCAGGCTGCCGCCCGCGCTGCCAGGATCGTGCTCGACACGGAGCGATTGAATCTCTCCCGGACTACCGGATCCATGAAGCCGCGGAAGCAAGGTCATGGGCGTGCAGCCAAGCCGTGGCACCCGTCGCCTTGACCGGCACCGTTCCCTGCATGACCGCGGCGCCCCGCCGCGCCTACCGCTTCCCCTGGATCTCCAGCTCGCTGAAGCCGACGCGGGTCTTGCCGAGCTCGCCGTCCGTGATCTCGACGATGCGCAGGCGCAGGCGGTTGAGCTTCACGGGCTCCTCGAACTCGAGGACCGTCTTCGTCCGGTAGTCGGGATCCACCTGGATCCGGCGGGGTTCCCGCTCCCGCCCCAGCCACAGCTCGACCACGGTCGGCCGGGGGTTTCGCACCTGGTCCCGGGCGCGGGTGCGGGCATGGGAGAGGAGGATGCGCCGGACCTGCAGGCTCCGGCGCAGGCGGATCTCTACCTCGGGGGCGGCGTCCCCGGCATCGCACAGCCAGGCGGTGGCCCAGGAGTTGTCCACCAGGGCCGCCCCGTTGCCCGTGGAGACGCTCACAACCGGACGCTGGCGGGGCAGGATGTTGCGGGCGGGGTCGGTGGCGTAGGCCAGGTTGCGGGCCTCGAGCCCCTCCTCGATGGCGACGTCCACGGGGCCGATGACGGTCTCGCCGCCGGTCTCGTCGTAGAGGATCGCCCGGACCTGCCAGTCGCCCGGACGGTCGAAGTGGAAGCGCCAGGGGTAACGCTCCACCGCCAGGCCACTGCGCTGCCGGGGCTCCACCGACCCCGCCACCTGCCAGGTCCCGTCCGGGCCGTGCACCTGGTACTCCACCTGGCGCAGCCCCGGGCTTCCTTCGGGGAGGTGCAGCTTCTCCAGCCAGAAGGTCGAATCTCCCTTGGCCACCACCACCAGGACCGCGGGGACCTCCTCGCCGCCGGGCGAGCGCCGCAGCCTGGCGTCCATCGTCCCCCGGACGTCGGTCACCACGTGCCGGGTCGCCCGGCGCAGGAAGAGCAGGGCGAAGGCCGTGTTGGTCTCGGGCCAGTAGCCGGAGGCGGACCAGTGGCCATCGTCCGCCTGGGCCCCGAGGATCAGGGCGGCTCCGTCCTCGTACCAGTCGGCGTCGCCAAGATGGTCCAACCCCAGGAGAGAGCCCACCCGCTCCACGCCGTAGAGGTAGTAGTAGAGGTAGATCATGCCCGAGCGGCCGGGATTGGTGGCGGGATCCCAGTGCTCCGCCAGCCAGCGCACTCCCTGGTCCATCGCCCGGTCCACGCCCAGGGCCAGGCTGTCCGGCATGCTCTCGCCCAGGGCGTCCCGGACGATGCGCAGGGTGCCCACCCCGGCGGTGGTCATGGATCCCGTGGCCAGCTTCGGCGGCTCCCGGTGATAGGCGAAGCCCAGGGGAATACCCCGGGATGCTCCCGGGGGGGGGCGCTCCTGGAAGCCGAGGACTGCCTCGGCCAGCTCCAGCCACACCCGCTCGGGGATCTCCAGGCCGAGCTCGGCCGCGGCCCGCAGGCCCAGGGCCGCATACTGGGTGTTCGACAGGTCGGGATGGCCGTGGGGATAGGCCCACACCTTCGTACTTCGATCCCGCCAGGACAGGAGATCGGCCAGCATCTCCTCCATCCATGGCAGGTACTCCTCCCGGCCGGTGGCAGCCACGGCCATCATCTGGCAGGCCAGGGAGTAGGTACGGGTCGGGGGCTCGAGGCGGAGCCAGGCCAGGGCCTTGAGGACGGCCGGGTGCTCGGGCGGCAGCCCCGACTTGAGGAGGGCGTAGACCGAGAGGGCGGTCTGGCCGTTGCGGTAGGCACTCTGGTGCTCGCCCCAGGAACCGTCCAGGAGCTGGGAAGCCAGGAGGTAGTCCGCCCCCTTGCGGATGGCGACCGCCACCCGGCTCTTGTCGAAAGGGCGGACCAGCTCGGCCTGGAAGGCCCACGCCCCCCCCTCCTGGGCGACCTTTGCCAGGAGGTGGTTGGTGCCCGGGACGAGCTCCAGGCGCACCCGGTGGGCGTAGGGGTTGAGACCCCGCAGGGCGCCGGCATCCACCAGGAGCTCGCCGTTCAGCCACAACCGGAGGCCATCGTCGCTGCCGGCCCGGATGTCCAGGGTGGTGGCCGACTCGACCTCCAGGGTCCGGTAGAGGTAGACCGTCGTGTGCCAGTTCCAGCCCTGCACCCGGAACTCCTCGGGGAGGACCCGGGTGATGTCGACCTTGCCGGTGTCGAAGGCACCGGTCGGGTCCGCCGGTGTCACCTGCGTCCAGCGCAGGCGCACCCTTCCCTTCCCCTTCCAGGTCTCGTTCAGGTAGGGCCAGGGCCAGCCGCCCTTCATCTTCTTCAGCAGCTTCTCCAGGGGAGTCGGCGTGGCCACGTCCCGGCCGCCACGAGGATTGTCGAAGGGCCCCAGGAGGAACCAGGGGCTGCAGACGACCTGGGGCGCCGCCGGCGCCGCCGGTTCCTGGGGGGGACCGGCTGGCAGCAGGCTGAGGAGGGCGAGGAGCAACAACCGCACCGTGGAGGCGGGGATTCTACCGGCCACATCCGGGGCGGCACCGCCGCGGGGGGTCGATTGACCTGGCTGCTAGACTCCAGTCTCTTCCTGGCCCGGCTCCTGGCACCATGGCATCGTCCCTCCTCCTCCCCCTCCTGGCTCTCCTCCTGCCCCAGCAGCCCGGGGCCGGCACGGCCACCGTGCCCCTCTCCCTGTGGACCAACCCCGACTGGCCCGGCGGCCTGGAGCTGGGCGAGGCCACGGGCATCTCCTTCGGCGACTACGACGCCGATGGCTGGCCGGATCTCTTCGCCCACGACTCGGGGAACCTCTGGCGCAACGTCGGCGGCCAGACCTGGGTGCTGGCCGCGAACCTGGACTCGATCCTGCCCCGGCCGGCGGTGCGCTACGGGTCCTCCTTCGGCGACTACGACAACGACGGGCTCCCGGACATCGCCACCGAGCCCCGCAACGGTCCCAACAACTACGACAGCTGCTTCCACCTCCTGCGCAACCTCGGCGGCGGCCCGAACTTCGTGGACGTGGCCGGGGATCCGGCGATCGTCGACTTCCAGCCCTGTACCGCCGACGCCGAGACCGCCGCCTGGGCCGACGTCGATGGCGACGGGGACCTGGACCTCCTCCTGCCCATCTACCCGCCCAACGCCGGTTCCATCGACAACAAGTTCTTCCACAACCGCGGCCCCACCGGTCCGGGGGGGGCGTACCGCTTCACCGAGGAGGCGGCGGGCGTGGGGCTCCTGGTCTCGCCCGGCGCCGCCCGGCCCGAGGGCGTCTTCTTCTTCGACGCCGATGGCGACGGCGACCTCGACGTGTACCTGAGCGGGCACCTCTACCAGAACGAGTCCGCCCTGGACGCCCCCGCCTTCAACTGGCTGCGCGTGGCCGACAGCGGCATCCGCAAGCGCAACGTCGTCGATGAGGGCGTCTTCTTCCTCGACTACGACATGGACGGGGACTTCGACCTCCTCCTCTCCTACACCGGCCAGAACGGCCTGCGCCTCTGGGAGGCCTACGGCGACGGTTCCTACTTCGAGACCGCCACCACCATCATCGAGGACTACCAGAACGGCGACAACTTCGGCCTCTCGGTCGCCGACTGGGACGGCGACGGCGATCTGGACTTCAACGCCGAGGACACCTTCCGCGTCAACACCTTCATGGAGACCGGCGGCCGCTTCTTCGAGCTGGCCAGCCACAACATCGACCCGGGCCACCTGCGCTCGGTGACCGCCGCCTGGGGCGACTGGGACAGGGACGGCGACCCGGACATGGCCATCGGCAACGGCATGTTCGGCAGCTACCTGTACCGCAACGACACCTGGGACGCGAGCACCCCGCCGGCGGAACGCCGGGACGTTCGGATCCGGGTGGTCCGGGACGCGGCCGCCGTCCCCCGGGGCCTCGAGACCGAGTACGGCGCCACGGTCGAGGTCCGGGTCCACGGCGACGATCCGGGCCTGCGCCGCCGGCAGATCGTCAGCAGCGCCGCTGGCTACCTGACCCAGAACGAGTACGCCCTGGCCTTCGCCCTGCCCCCGGACCCGGACCCGGATCCCCGGCAGGACCTGCGTCTGGACGTGAGCGTGGACTTCCCGAGCCTGCCGGTCCAGGGCTTCCACCGGGTGGACCGGCTGGTCAACCCGGCCCTGGGCGGCCTCGACCTGGAGGCCCTCTACGAGGACCGGGAGCTGTCGGTGTTCCGGAGCGGTGCCGTTCTCTACCGGGGCTGCCTGCTCGCCCCCCGGCCGGCCCCGGACCCGAAGCTCGTCACCAGCACCGGCGGCCTGCTCGTGCCCCACAAGGGCAGCCCTCTCCCCGACCCCCTGGATGCCGCCTCGGCGGACGAGTATGTCGGCATCGAGCTGGTGGTGCCCGCCGGCGGGGCGGACGTGGTTGTCAAGGAGGTCCTTCTCGACGGCCGTCCGGGCCCGCCCCTGGCCTGCGGGGGGGGGCAGCCGGCGAACCTCCTCCTCTGGGACGTGACCGACCCGGCGGCGCCCTACGTGCCGCCCTTCGGCTTCCTGGAGCGCCATCTGGACCTCCGCAACCGCCGGGGCTCCTGGCCGGTGACCCTGATCCTCAAGGCCGGCCACACCTACCGCCTGGTGGCCCGGGTGGAGACCCTCCGGGCGACCCCCATCGCCGGTCCGGTGGACCACGGCATCTTCCAGGTCACCGGCGGGCTCCACTTCACGGACACCGCTCCCTGCACCGGCAGCGGCGTGGCCGCAGCGACGGTGGACGACCAGCAGGTGTGGATGGCCGTGCGCGTCGCCGCCGGCCTGCCGCCCTGGGTGGACCTGGGCAACGGCGCCCCGGGCCTGCAGCTCACCGGCGCCGGCAAGAGTGCCCCGGGCGCCCCCTTCGCCCTGACCCTCACGGGGGCGCCGCCGGACGCCAAGGCGGTGCTGGTGGCGGGCCGGAGCATCCGCTGCGGAGAGCTGGGCGGTGTCCGGCTGGTTCCCGATCCCGACGTCGTGCGCCAGGGTCTGCGGACGGACGCCGCCGGCGTCCTCACCGTTCCCGCCCTGTGGCCCGTGGGGCTGCAGCCCGGCGATCCCCTGTTCTTCCAGGTCCTGGTGGAGGACCCCGGGGCTCCGGGCGGCTTCGTGGCCAGCAACGCCGTGGCCCGGGTCTCCCTCGACTGACCGGGCCTCCCCCGCCACGCTCCTGGAAAGAAAGGTCTTGACCCTGTACCTGGGTACGGACCGTAGATAGGAGGTGGTCATGGAGGAAGCCTTCCTCTCCAGCGGGGAGCTCGCCCGGCGCGCCGGGGTCAACGTCCAGACGCTCCGCTACTACGAGCGCCGGGGGCTGCTGGCCCGGCCGCCCCGGAGTCCGGCGGGCTACCGGCGCTACCCGGTGTCGGCCCTCCGGGTGCTGCGCTTCATCAAGGGCGCCCAGGCCCTCGGCTTCACCCTGGAGGAGATCGAGGAGCTCCTGGCCCTGCGCGTCGACCGGAACACGACCTGCCGGGAGGTGCGGGCCCGGGCCGAGGCCAAGCTCGCCGACATCGGGGCGAAGCTCGCCTCCCTGGAGCAGA
>CAYMFV010000155.1:0-6847 GCA_964389745.1 uncultured Planctomycetales bacterium
CCTCGTGGGCCTGCTCCAGCGCCAGCCCCGCCGGGGCAGCTTCGGGCTGGAGGCGCTTCTGGATCGGGTCCTCGCCTCGGGCCGGGACGGGCTGCGCTGCAACCTCCGGGTGAGCCGGGACCGGGGGGTGGACCCGCTCCTGGACATCCGGCCGATGCGCCCGGGGCCGGCCGTCGTCACCACCCTGGACGCGGCGGTGGGCGCCGCCGCCCGGGCGGAGCTGGCCGCCCTGGCCGCCCGCTGGCATCCCGCCTGGTGTGCGGCGGTGGTGGTGGACGTGCCCTCCGGGGAGCTCCTGGCCACCGCCGTCCTGCCCGACTTCGATCCCGAGACCGGGGCGCCCTCCGGTTGGCTGGAGCTCCCAGGGGGGGGGAAGGAGCCGGTGGGCTATCTCGACCGGGTCTTCCAGCCGGTGGTGCCCGGGAGCACGGTCAAGCCCCTGCTCATGGCCGAGGCCCTGGCCCGGGGCCTGGTCCGGGACCAGGACCGCTTTCCCCAGGGCGCCGGCAGCATCCGCGTCCTCGGCCGGGTGGTGCACAACGTCCGCTATGTGCCCCGCCGGCCCCTCGACTGGCGGGAGGTGCTGATCCACTCGGCGAACGTGGGGGCCGTGCAGGTCGGGCTGCGGCTCGGCCCCGAGGGCGTCCGCGAGGCCCTGCACCGGGTGGGCCTGGACGAGGCCACGGGCCTGGTGCCCTTCGAACGCCCGGGACGCCTGCCGCCGCCGGAGCGCTGGGAGGGCTTCTACGGGCGCCGGGACACCCTGGTGAGCGCCTCCTTCGGCCGGGGCTTCACCACCACGCCGGTGGCCCTGGCCTACGCCTTCGCCGCCCTGGCCGCCGATGGCCTGCGCCCGGTCCCCCGGATCCTCTCCGGGGACGCGCCTTCCCCCCCCCGGAGGGTGTGGCCGGCCGAGGTCGCCCGCCGGGTGCGGGTGGAAGCTCTCCGGGAGGTGGTCGCGACCCGCAGCCACCGTCTGCCCCACTGGCCGGACCTGGACTGGGGCGGCAAGAGCGGCACCGTGGAGAAGCAGCACGAGCCGGGCTACATCTCCCTCTTCGTGGCGATGGGGCCGATCGCGGCACCCCGGGCCGTCGTGGTGGTGGTGGCCGAGGACGTCCAGGCGCCGGAGCCCTACGGCAGCAAGGTCTGCGCCCCGGTGGCCGGCCGTCTCCTGCGCCGCACCCTGGAACTCCGGGGACTGCTGCCTCCGGAGGACTTGGACCGGGCTCCCGCCGCCGCTATCGTCGCCCTCGGACACTGACCATGCGACTGGCGCAGCTCGCGGATCGGCTCCTGGCGGACGATCTCGAGGTGTGCCTCCAGGGGCCTGGCGACGTGGAGCTGGCCCGGGCCTGCAGCGACTCCCGCCGGGTCCGGCCCGGCGATCTCTTCTGTGCCCTCCCCGGGACCCGGGTGCATGGTCGGGAGCACCTGGCGGCGGCTGCCGCCCGGGGCGCCCGGGCCTGCCTGCTGCCCAGGGACGGGCCGCCGGCGATGGTGCCCCTGCCAGCCATCCGGGCCCGGGAGCCCCGGCGGGCGGCGGGCCGGGCGGCCGCCCTCCTGGCCGGAGAGCCGGCCGCCCGTCTCTGGGTGGGCGCCGTCACCGGTACCAACGGCAAGACCACGGTGGCCTGGCTGACCGCCGGGGCACTGGCGGCGGCCACCGTGCCCTGCGCCGTCCTGGGCACCCTGGGCACCCGGTTCCGTGCCCTGGAGCTGCCCCTGGACAACACGACGCCGCCGGCGGACCTGCTCCACGAGCACCTGGCCCGGGTCCTGGCCGCCGGCGCCCGGGCCGCGGTCCTGGAGGCCTCCTCCCACGGTCTGGATCAGGAGCGCCTGGCCGGCCTCGCCCCGGACGCCGCCGCCTGGACCAACCTGACCCGGGACCACCTGGACTACCACCGGGATCTGGAGGACTACGCCCGGGCCAAGGGCCGTCTCGCCCGGCTCCTGCCCCCGGAGGCGCCCCTCTTCCTGCCCGCCGGCGAGGAGCGCATCGCCCGGGCCTGCGCCGGCACCCGGGCCCGGGTGGTCCCCTGGAGTCTCGACCGGGAGGACGCGGCCCTCCGTGGTCGGTTGCGCACCGGCGCCGGGGGGGGGGTGGTCCTGGAGGTCCACGGCCCCTGGGGTGTGGCCGAGGTGGTGAGCCCCCTGGTGGGCCGGCACAACGCGGAGAACCTCCTCCTCGCCTTCGGGCTGCTCCGGGCCGCCGGCCTGGGCCCCGAGGAGGCGGCGGCCGCCCTCGGTCGGGTGGGGGGGGCGCCCGGGCGGCTGGAGCGGGTGGCCCCGGAGTCGCCGTGGTTCCTGTACGTGGACTACGCCCATACCCCGGACGCCCTGGCCCGGGTCCTGGCCGCCCTCCGGCAGGCCCATCCCGGCCGGCGTCTCGGGGTGGTCTTCGGCGCCGGCGGCGACCGGGACCGGGAGAAGCGAGAGCCCATGGGGCGGGCCGCCGCCGCTGGTGCCGACTGGTGCCTGGTGACCAGCGACAACCCCCGGAGCGAGGACCCGGCCGCCATCGCCGCCGCCGTGGCCCGGGGCGTGGCCGCGCTCCGGGGCGCGGCCGAGGTGGTCCTGGATCGCCGCCAGGCCCTGGCCGCGGCGGTGGAGCGGCTGGCCCCGGGGGACGTCCTCCTGGTCGCCGGCAAGGGCCACGAGACCTGGCAGGAGGTGGCCGGCGAGCGCCACCCCTTCGACGATCGTCTGGTGCTGGCGGAGGTGGCAGCCGCATGTCTCCGTTGACCCTCCAGGAGGTGGCCCGGGCAACCGGTGGCGAGCTCCTCGGTCCCCCGGACCGGGTCCTTAGCGGCGTGGTGGCCGACAGCCGCAACGTCCGGGGGGGGGAGCTCTTCGTCGCCCTGCCCGGAGCACGGACCGACGGCCACCACTTCCTGGACCGGGTCCACGCCGCCGGCGCCGGCGCCGCCCTGGTGGCTCCCGGCCGGGGCGAGCGGCCCCCCGGTCTGGCCGCGGTGGTGGTGCCCGATCCCCACCGGGCCCTGGGGGAGCTGGCCCGGTACCGGCTCCTCCGCGCGGGCGCCACGGTCCTGGGCGTCACCGGCACCGTCGGCAAGACCACCGCCAAGGACTTCCTGGGCCAGCTCCTCGGGGGCCCGCCGGCTGGCGTCCACGTGGCGCCCGCTTCGTACAACTCCGAGGTGGGGCTGCCCCTGGCGGTCCTGGCGGCGCCGGCGGCGGCCCGATTGCTGGTCCTGGAGTACGGCGTGAATGCGCCCGGGGAGATGGAGGCCTTGCTGGCTGTGGCCCGGCCGGAGCACGCCTGCCTGACCGCCCTCACCCCGGTCCACCTGGAGGGGATGGGCGACCTGGAGACCATCGCCCGGGAGAAGACCCGGCTCGCCGCCGCGGTGCCCGAGGGGGGGGGGATCTGGCTGTCGGCCCAGGCCTTCGCGGCTCTGGCCGGTCACCTGGAGTCCTGGCAGGGCCGGGTGCACCGGGTGGCCCTGGACGAGCCCGGAGGCCCGCGGGTCCTGGCGGCCACACCGGGCGCCTGGCGGGTGGAGCTGCCGGAGCTGGGGCGGGTGACCCTGCCCCTGGTGGCCCGGCACGAGGTGGAGCTCGCCCTCCTGGCGGCGGCGGTGGCCCGGCAGCTCGGGCGCTCGGCGGCCGAGCTCCGGACGGCTCTGGAGGATTTGCGGCGGCCCCCCGGGCGCCTGGCCGTCCACCATCTTGGCGACGGCACCACCCTCCTGGACGACGCCTACAACGCCTCCCCGGCGGCGATGGGCGCGGCCCTGGAGGTCCTCCGGGAATGGCCGGAGGCCCGGCGGCGGGTGGCGGTCCTGGGTGCCATGCACGAGCTGGGCCCGGCGGCACGGGACTGCCACGTGGAGGTGGGCCGGCAAGCGGCCGCCTGCGCCGACCTGGTCGTGGCGGTGGGCGCGGCTGCCGGCTGGATCGCCACCGGCGCCGGCGCCGCCGTCCGGGAGGTTCCGGACGCGGCCGCCGTCCGGGAGCTCCTGCGGGCCGAGCTCGGGCCCGGCGTGGTGGTGCTGGTGAAGGCGAGTCGGGCCGAGGGGCTGGATGCCCTGGTGACGGCCCTGCGGGCCAGGCCGGCCGGCGCCGTGCCGGCGACAGGGGGGGGGAAGGCATGATCGCCCTCCTGGCCCGGGCCCTGGGCGAACAGTGGCAGATCCTCTGGCCCCTGCGCTACATCACCGTCCGGGCGGTGCTGGCCGCGGGCCTGGGTTTTCTCCTGGCCCTGGTCCTGGGAGGCTGGTGCATCCGCCGCCTCCGGGAGAACGGCATCCTGGAGAAGGCGGGCGCCAGCGACTGTCCCGAGGTGGGCGCCGCGGCCCGGGCGGCGGGCAAGGACCGGGTCCCGACCATGGGCGGCGTCTTCTGGACGACCACCGTCCTGCTCACCACCCTCCTCCTGGCCCGGCCGGACGCCGTCCTCGTCATCCTCGGGGCTGTGCTCCTGGTGGGCATGGGCACCATCGGCTTCTTCGACGACTGGATCAAGTACCAGGGCGAGGGCGGCCGCAGCGGTCTCTCCCGGACGACCAAGCTCTGGGCGACCATCGCCCTGGCGAGCTACGTGGCGCTGCTCCTCTGGCTCTTCGCGGAGGCCAGCGACCAGCCGGGCGTCCGGGCCATCTACTTTCCGGTGCTGAAGGACCTGACCGCCGCGCCGGCGGCCCTGGGGCTGTGGGGCCTGCCGATCTTCGCAGCCTTCACCGCCCTGGTGGTCCTGGCCTCGGGGCACGCCGCCAACATCGCCGATGGCATGGACGGCCTGGCCGCCGGCGCCGGCCTGGTCGCCTACGTGGCCCTGGGCATTGCCTGCTACGCCGTCGGCCACGCCGGGCTCGCCGCCTACCTGCACCTGCCCCACATCCCCGGGGCCGGCGAGGTGGCGATTCTGGCCGCGGCCGCTGTGGGCGCCACCCTGGGCTTCCTCTGGTACAACGCCTGGCCGGCCCAGGTCTTCCTGGGCGACAGCGGCTCCCTGCCCATGGGCGCCCTGGCCGGCTACCTGGCCCTGGTGTCCAAGCAGGAGCTGGCCCTGCCGCTCCTGGCCGGCGTCTACGTCCTGGACGCGGCCACCAGCCTGATCCAGATCCTCGGCTACAAGGCCACCGGCCGCCGGCTCCTTCCCAAGGCGCCGATCCACCACCACTACACCGTCAACCGGGGCATTCCCGAGGCCAAGGTCGTGGTCCGCTTCTGGATCTTCGGCCTCCTCACCGCTGCCCTTGGCCTCCTCCTCATCAAGCTCCGCTGACCCCCCCAAGATCGCGATGGGTGACGACCTCCACCGTGCCACCACTTCCCTGCTGGTGGTCGCCGGCCTCCTGGCCCTGGCCGGACTGTGCGCCGGTGTCTCCGGCGCCGCGCCGGGTGAGGCCTGGGTGGCCGCCGGCCGGCACTGCCTGCACCTGGCCTGCGGCCTCGCCGTCTTCCTGGCTGCCCTCTCGATCCCGGTGGAGGCGGCCCGGCGGGCGGCCCCCGGCCTGGTAGTCCTGGTCTTCCTGGTCCTTCTGGGGATGCTGGTCAGCGACGCCCTGGGCGCCACCGCCAAGGGCGCGGAACGCTGGGTGCGCATCGCCGGCGTCTCCTTCCAGCCCTCGGTGCTCCTGCAGTGCCTGTGGCCCATGGTCCTGGCCTCCTGGGCGGCGCGGGACCCCCTGCGGCTCCAGCACCCGCCCTCCCTCTGGCGCCTGATGGCCGGCTTCGCCCTGCTGGTGCTGCCGGTCCTCCTCCAGCCGGACCTGGGCTCGGTGCTCATCCTCCTCGGGGTCACCGGCATCACCCTCTTCTTCGCCGGCGCACCCCTGCGCCTCCTGCGCCAGGTGGTGCCCCTCTCCCTCCTGGCTCTGGGCGCCGCCTCCCTGCTCTTCGGGCACGTGGCCACCCGGGTGGACGACTGGATCCACGGCCGGGTGCCGATGCAGGTGGACCACGCCCTGGACTCCCTGGCCGCCGGCGGCCTGGCCGGCCGGGGTCCCGGGGCGGGGGTCTTCAAGCACGGCTACGTGCCCGAGGGCGGCACCGACTTCGTCCTGGCCCTGATCGGCGAGGAGTGGGGTCTGCTCGGCGTCAGCGGCGTGGCCGGCCTCTACTTCGCCTTCACGGCCCTGGGTGTGCACCTGGCCCGCCGGGCCCGGACCCGCTACGGAGCCATCCTCATGGCCGCGGCCACGGTCATGGTGGCCATCCAGGCGGCCTTGAACATGGCGGTGGTGGCGGGGATCATGCCTCCCAAGGGTCTGCCCCTGCCCTTCATCAGCCGCGGCGGATCCTCCCTGGTCTGTCTGGCTGCCCTCCTCGGCCTCGCCTTCCGGGCCGCCCGGGAACCGCGGGTCGTGCCTGGAACCCTCTCCGATCCCTCCCACCTGCCCCTGCCTCCGTGGAGCGCCTCCAACGCCTGGGTCTCGTGACCCTCCTCCTCCTTCTCCTGGCCGGGGGGGCAGCGGTCCTCCTCGGCCCCCGGGAAGGTCTCCAGGAGCCTCCCCAGGAGCGGGCCCTGGCCGAGGCCGACCTGCTGCCGGTGGCCGAGTTCCTGCCGCCGGAGCGCCGCCGGGTGTGGCTGGAGCCCGAGCGCTTCACCCTCGAACCGGTCCGGGATCCCCTGGAGGGCCGGGGGGGGGAACGGGATATCCGGGAGTCCCTGGAGGAGGTGGCGGGCACCGCCGGGAGCACCCTGGCCGGCGGCCGCCGCGTCCGCGTCCGGGTCCGGCCGGGCGACACCCTGATCGCCATCGCCCGCCGGGAGCTGGGCGACGCCCGCCGCTGGCGGGAGATCGCCGCCCTCAACCGCCTGGCGGATCCCGGCCGCCTCCAGGCCGGCAGCGTGCTCCTGCTCCCCGGCGGCCCG
>CAYMFV010000156.1:0-6837 GCA_964389745.1 uncultured Planctomycetales bacterium
CTCGTTGCTACGGGCCGGTCACCGAGCTCCACCGGCCAGGCGACCTGCACAGGCGCCTGACGGGCTGGAGCCTGGCCCGGGCCGGCCAGCGGGTGCGGCTCTTCCTGGAGGTGCCGGCGGCATGGGTGCTGCGGGGCATCGTCCGCGGTCCTGGCGGCCGGCCGGCGGCCGGCGCCCGGGTCCAGGTGGCGGACGCCCGGTCGTGGGGGCCGCCACGACGGACAAGGACGGCCGCTTCGAGGTGCGCGGCCTGTGGCGGGGTCGCTTCCTCGTGCTGGCGGATGCTCCCGGCCGCCACCCGGCGGACTGGCTGGAGCTGGACCTGCGGGAGGGGGAGCCGGGTGTCGTGGGCGACCTGGAGCCGCGCCTGGCCGTGGCCCGGGAGGTCCGCTTCCGGTGGGCGGGCGACCTCCCGGAGGGGGACGTCCCGATCCTCCTGGTGGTCCCGGAGGACTGGGCGGCCGGCCTGGAGGAACTCCGGGCCGGCGTCGTTCGCCACCAGGGCCCGTGCCCGGTGGCGCTTCCCCTGGACGGGACCGGCCCGGTGGGCATCGAACTGGCCCGGGACATCACCTGGCGGGCCCGGCTGATCCTGGCCGGCCGGACCCTGGCAGAGACCCGGTTCGGGCCGGAGACCGGGGAGGTCGTCCTGACCATTCCGTGAGCGGCGGGCGCCGGCCAGCCTTCGCCCTGGCAAGGCCCGCCCTGGCACACTATGAGTCGCCACGGGCCCGCCGGCCCGCTCCAGCCTCCCCGAACCCGGCAACCCTCCATGTGCGGATTCATCGGCATCGCCGGCCTTGCGGGCCGGGACGTGGCCTCCGAGGTCTACGAGGGCCTCATCGCCCTCCAGCACCGGGGCCAGGACGCCGCCGGCATCCTGACCTTCGACGGCAGGTTCCACCTGCGCAAGAGCCTGGGCATGGTCCGGGACATCTTCCGGCCCGAGGACATGCTCCTGCTCCGGGGCAACCTGGCCCTGGGGCACGTGCGCTACCCCACTGTCGGCCAGGGGCGGGACGAGGACGCCCAGCCCTTCTACCTGAACTTCCCCTTCGGGGTGGGGATGGCCCACAACGGCAACCTCACCAACTTCCTGGACCTGAAGGGGCGGCTCTTCCCCGCCGAGAACATCTGCCTGACCTCCTCCTGCGACGTCGAGGCCATCCTCTACGCCTTCGCCCAGGCCTTCGGCGCCACCGACCCCGCCGCCAGCATGGAGTCCCGGATCCGCACCACCGTGGAGCAGGTCTTCCGCCGGGCCCGGGGCGCCTACTCGGTGGTCGGGGTCCTGGCCGAGGGCTGCCTCTTCGCCTTCCGGGATCCCCACGGCATCAAGCCCTGCATCGTCGGCCGCCGGGACGGCGAGGCCGGCACCGAGTGGGCGGTGGCCTCGGAGTCCGTGGCCCTGGACATCCTCGGCTTCCACCGGGTCCGGGACCTGCACAACGGCGAGGCCTTCTTCGTCTTCCCCGGCGGCGAGCCCACCTTCCTCCGGGTGGTCGAGGAGTCCCACCGGCCCTGCGTCTTCGAGCTGGTCTACTTCGCCCGGCCCGACTCCTTCCTGGACGAAATCAGCGTCTACAAGACCCGCCGCCGCTTCGGCCAGGAGCTGGCCGAGCAGTGGCAGGCGGCCGGCGCGCCGATGCCGGACGTGGTCATCCCCATTCCCGACTCGAGCCGGGACGCGGCCCTGGTCATGGCCCAGGAGCTGGGCGTTCCCTACCGGGAGGGCTTCATCAAGAACCGCTATGTCGGCCGCACCTTCATCATGGCCAGCCAGAAGCAGCGGCAGCACGCCATCCGCCGGAAGATGAACCCGATCCCCCTCGAGTTCGAGGGCAAGGACGTGCTGCTGGTGGATGACTCCATCGTCCGGGGCAACACCAGCGCCAAGCTGGTGCAGGTGGCGCGCTCCGCCGGCGCCCGCAAGGTCTACTTCGCCGCCACCTCGCCGCCCCTGATCGCTCCCTGCCCCTACGGCATCGACATGGCCACCCGGGAGGAGTTCGTCGCCCGGGGGCGCTCCCAGGAGGAGGTGCGCCAGGAGATCGGCGCCGACTACCTGATGTACCTCGAGCGGGAGCGCATGAACGCCGCCGCCCGGGCCGGCAACCCGGAGATCCAGGAGTTCTGCAACGGCTGCTTCACCGGCTGCTACCCGACGCCGGAGGTCGAGGACCACCTGGCGGCCATCGAGAAGGAGCGGCTGGCGGCGCGGGGGTGAGAGGGCTGGCTCTGCAGGGGGGAATGCCTGACCCAGGGAAACGCAGGCCTTTTCGGGATGGCGGCGCCCCCTGGAAGGAAGTTGCTTGCCCCATGCCGGGTTCCCTGGATGGCCGCTTGACCTCTCTCTCTCTCTCGGCTATCATGCGGATGAGTTCTTCCAAAGGAGGTAACGCATGGCAACGATCGCGAGAGCATTGGCAGTCGTCGGTGTGCTGTTGGTTTGCTTTGGGGCAGTGGGCGCGGCCCGTGACCTCGTGGTTCCCGACAGTGGATCGTGTGCGGGAACAGTGATCGCCAATTTCCCTCCTGGCAGTGGCTACTCCCTGCTGTGCACGGGGTCCTGTACACATCCTCATTCCTGTACAAAGAGAACTAACAACCAAGAGCCAATCGGGGATTACTGGTACTGCCCGCATTGCACAGAGAGTGGAGGGGGGGATGAACCCAACTGCTGCCACCCCATTGTGGAGAAGGATCCTCCCCATCGGAAGTTCGCTGTCGGTGTCTGCTATGGGGAGACGGGGAGCGAGGGTTGCATGCTGCTTGGGCCGTGTGCCTGGAGCAACGACACTGTGGCCAAGTGCCAGGGCGGTTTGCCTCCGCAAGGCGAGTAGCAGCGAGGATGTGAAGCCACAGGGGGGAGAGCATGTCCGGACGCAACTGGCCCAAGCTGATGGCAGTGGCTGTGGTGCTGGTGCTGGCACTTTTCCTCGTTCTTCTGGCAACCAGACGGGGCACTCGCGCTGCTCCCTCGGAGCATGTCCCGGCCGTGTCGTCCAGGGAGACGGTGGCCGGCGCGGTGCCCTTGGCGTCCTCCGAGTCGGGACAGGAGAAGCGCTCGCGGTATAGCCTTCCAGCAGGAGCGGTCCAGGGGACAGTGCCGGCTGGGAGGCTGCATGTGCAGGCCACGGGTGGGCGCCCGGTCCAGGGAGCACGCGTATGGGCGGTGGCGGACGAGGGGTTCCGCGAGCTGGGTGGAACCGGCGAGGATGGTACCCTGGTTCTTCCCGGTCTGCGGCCGGGAGTGGCACTGGTTGCCCGGGCCCCGGGATTCCGGCCTGGGCAGACCCGCGTGCCGGAGAAGGCGTCTGCCCGCATCGTCCTGACCCTCGAAGCAGGAACGACACTGCTGGGACGCGTGGCTGCACCGGCGGGGGAGAGCCTCGAAGGCCTGGCTGTCCTGGCCTGGCCGCGCGGCCAGGCGCCCACACCCCGGAGTGCGGCGGCGGCCGTCGCTGGTGACCCACGGCAACTCCTGGCGCGAACCGATGCGGGAGGGCGCTTTCGTCTGGATGGTGTCCAGCCCGGGCGGGTCCATGGACTCGTCGCAGCCGGCCGTGGCTTGTTCTCTCCGGAGACGGTGTTCGGGACGCCCGGCGAAGAGTGCGTGGTGCCGGTCCTGCCGGGATTCGGAGCTGTAGTGAAGATCCTCGAGGCAGATGGAGGGCCGCTGCTTTGCGCGTATTCAGTGAACGGTGTTGGGCCTTCCTTCTGGCTTGACGAGCAGCGCGCGCATGCCCTGTCCACGAGGGATCCAGTCGTAGGCCTCGGCGGCATTCCCTTGGAGCTGTGCGATCCACGGGCCCGATACAGCAGCAGACTCCTGCTCTACTGTGTGGACAGCATGGCTGGGTTCCTCGGTCCTGTGTACTTCAAGGTGGCCCCACCAGGGTACCGGCGTGTGGAGCGGGAACTCCTGCTCCCAAGGATTCGTGACCGGCTTCAGGAGCTGCGGATCCCAGTACCGGCAGAGAGCGATTGCTGGGGAACGTTGGAGGTGGACTTCATCGGCGTGCCGCCGAAGGCGGATGTGGCGGATTCCATGTCGGGACTCGGCCAGCTGCAGTTGCTGGGCGCCGCGGGAACGAAGCGGCGTTTCAGCATCGGGGTTCGGGACCTGCATGAGACGAGAGAGACCTTCGAGCACCTGCCGTGCGGCATCTATGACCTGCGCTTCGTCCTCCTTTCTGGCTTCGGGATGTTCCCACCGTACGAGGAGCCGGCCCTGCGCGTGCAGATCACCCATGGGGTGCGGACGCGTACGAGCGTGGATCTCTCCGGGCTCGGCAGCCTGGTCATCACGGCAAGGGACGCACGCGGTCACCCCTATTCCGGGCGCCTGATCGTTCGCCTCCTGCGCAAGGACCCTCGTGGCGAGGACTTCATCGGCTTCTACCACGGTCCGTACGTCCTGACCTGCCTCCCGCCGGGGGACTACGAGATCTGCCCGACAGGCCAGGACGTGAACGTGGACCTGGCCCGCAGGACCTTCCGGATCGAAGGCGGCATGGCCACGGAGGTGGTGATCGAGATCCCGTGAGGTGGTCTGTTGGAGGATCTAGCCGCGGACCCATGACGCTGCGCCGTGGGGTCCTCGCAGTCGTCTTGCTCGCGGCGGCAGCGGCCAAGTTCATCGCTCCCGAACCGCTCCTGCCGGCAGCCTGGCGTGGCATCCTGCCCTCGTCCGCTGACCTCCTGCCCGCCCTGCTCCTCGGCCTCGTGGAGGTCGTTGTCGCCTGGATGCTCCTCGGGCGGCGCTGGCGAGCAGGCCTCGTCGCCAATGCCTGGCTGGTCCTCTGCTTCCTTGCCTGGCAGTGCCTGCTGCTGCTCATCGGTGAGCGGTCGCAGCCGTGCGGCTGCTTCGGGCGTGTGCCACTGGGCGAGATCCCGCATGCCATGGTCCTGTCCGGCTACACCTTGCTGAGCCTGTCATGCCTCCTCGAATCGGGGGGAGGGTCGGGCATCTCGGGCCATGGGCCTGCTCGCAGGTAGGGGC
This sequence comes from uncultured Planctomycetales bacterium, assembly GCA_964389745.1. Taxonomy (GTDB): domain Bacteria; phylum Planctomycetota; class UBA1135; order UBA1135; family UBA1135; genus CAYMFV01. The sequence goes on from CAYMFV010000156.1 coordinate 5,006, forward strand.
CTCCTGCAGGGGCGGTGGTAGGATTCCTCCTCGCCTGCTCCATCCACGCTCCCTGAGGTTCCTGCCATGTCCGAACCCGTCTGCCCCGTCCCCGGCGACTTCTGCTGGGAGGAACTCGGCACCCGTGACGCGGCTGCCGCCAAGGCCTTCTACCAGGCCCTCTTCGGCTGGTCCATGGAGGACCACGAGATGCCCGACGGCACGGGCTGCTACACCATGATCCGCCACCAGGGCGACGACCTGGCGGGCCTCTACCAGCTCCAGGGGCCGGCCTTCGCGGGCGTGCCCTCCCACTGGATGTCCTACGTCCTGGTCGCCGACGTGGAGGCCGCCGCGACCCGGGTCCGGGAACTCGGGGGCGCCGTCGTCCAGGGGCCGATGGACGTCCAGGGCGTCGGGCGCATGGCGGTGCTCCGGGATCCCCAGGGCGCCATGCTCGCCCTCTTCCAGGCCGGCGAGCACTCGGGGGCCCTGCAGAAGGGCGCCGTCCCCGGGGCCATCGGCTGGCGGGAGCTCATGGCCCGGGACCCGGAGCGGGCCCGGGCCTTCTACACGGCCCTCTTCGGCTGGTCGGCCGAGGAGCAGGAGGGGCCGGCCGGCCGCTACACCGAGTGGGTCCACCAGGGCCGGCACATCGGCGGCATGCTGCCCATGGGCGACAACTGGAGCGAGGTGCCCTCCCACTGGATGTTCTACGTCGTGGTCCCCGACTGCCCGGCCACGGTGGAACGGGCCGCTTCCCTGGGCGGGCAGGTTCTGGTGCCGCCCCGGGACATTCCCGAGGTGGGCACCTTCGCCGTCCTCCAGGATCCCACCGGCGCCACCTTCGCGGTGATCCGCCTCCTGCCCAACCCCCACTCCGGCGACGCCGCCTGAGCGGCCGTGGGTCGGAGCCTCCCGCGCCTCCTGCCGGCGGCCCTGGCCGCCCTCCTCCTGCCCCGGTGCGGCGGCCAGCCCGCCTCCCCCCCCCGGCCGCCGCACCCCCACGTCGTCCTCTTCCTGGCCGACGACCTGGGCTGGCAGGACGTCGGCTGGCACGGCGCGCCCTTCGCCACGCCCCGGCTGGATCGCCTGGCGGAGCAGGGGCTGCGCCTCGAGCGCTTCTACGTCATGCCGGTCTGCTCGCCGACCCGGGCGGCCCTGATGACCGGCCGCCACCCGGTCCGGGACGGCTTCGTGTACGGCCCCCTGCGCCCCTGGGACCGCCGGGGCCTGGACCGGGACGAGCGGTTGTTCCCCGAGTACTTCCGGGCCGCGGGCTACCGCACCGTCCTGGTCGGCAAGTGGCACCTGGGGCACAGCGCCCCCGAGATGCACCCCAACGCCCGGGGCTTCGACCACTTCTACGGCTGCCTGACCGGGGCCATCGACTACTTCAGCCATGAGCGGGGCGGCAGCCCCGACTGGCAGCGCAACGGCCGCACGGTCCGGGAGGAGGGCTACGCCACCGACCTCCTGACCGCCGAGGCGGTGCGGGTGGTCCGGGAGCACGACCCGGCCGTCCCCCTGTTCCTGGAGCTGTCCTTCACCGCGCCGCACACGCCCCTGCAGGCGCCGGCGGCGCGCATCGCCCGGCACGCCGGCATCCCCGGCGCCCGGCGCCGGGTCTACGCCGCCATGGTGGAGGCCCTGGACGAGGCCGTGGGGGCCGTCCTCGACGCCCTGGAGTCCCGGGGCATGCTCCAGGACAGCATCGTCGTCTTCGCCAGCGACAACGGCGCCTCCCGGACCCACGGCGGCCGCAACCTGCCCCTCCGGGGCGGCAAGGCCACCACCTGGGAGGGGGGGATCCGGGTGCCGGCGGTCCTCTGGTGGCCGGGCCATCTGGAGGG
>CAYMFV010000157.1:0-6817 GCA_964389745.1 uncultured Planctomycetales bacterium
CCCCAGAGCCATGGCCAGGGCGGCGACCACGGTGTCGCCGGCGCCCGTGACGTCGTACACCGCCCGGGCCTCGGTGGGCACGTGCAGGGGGGGGGCGGACTCGCGGAGGAGGAACATGCCCTCGGCGCCCAGGGTGACCAGCAGGGCCGTCGTCCCGGCCGCCCGGCGCAGCTCCTCTCCCTCCCGGGCCAGGGCGGCGGCGGCGGGCAGGGGACGGCCGAGGGCCTCCTCGGCCTCCCGGCGGTTCGGGGTCACGGCAGTGGCCCCCCGGTAGCGGCCGTAGTCCCGGCCTTTGGGGTCCACCACCACCGGCGCCCCCCGCTCCCGGGCCAGGGCGAAGAGCCCCTGGAGGAGGGGAACGGGCAGGGCGCCCTTGCCGTAGTCGCTGGCCACCAGGGCGTCCCAGGGGGTCTCCCGGAGGCCCTCCAGGAGCCGCTCGGCCGCCTCCAGGGGCCGGGTGTCCTCCCGGTCCACCCGGAGCATCTGCTGGTTGCGGGCGAGGATGCGGATCTTCTGCACCGTCGGCCGGCCCTCCTCCCGGAGGAGGCCGTCGGTGACCGCACCCCGCTCCTGGAGGAGGCCCAGGACCGCCTCCCCGGCCTGGTCCCGACCCAGGAGGCCGAAGCAGGTCACCTCCGCCCCCAGGGCCGCCAGGTTGGCGGCCACGTTGCCGGCCCCGCCCAGGCGCTGCTCCTCCCGCCGGGCATGGACCACGGGCACCGGCGCCTCCGGGGAGATGCGCTCGGCCTCGCCCCAGATGTAGTGGTCGAGCATGAAGTCCCCGACTACCGCCACCCGGGGCCGCCCGAGACCCCGCAGGGCCGCCGCCAGCCGCTCACGCACCGGCGTCCTCCTCGGGATGGTCCAGGTACCAGCACACCGCCTGGTGCAGCAGGGGCACCAGGAACTCGTGCTGGCCGTAGAGCTGCAGGCCCTCGCCCGGGGGCCGGAGCACCACGTTCTGGGTCGGCCGGTAGTGGCGCATCATGTCCAGGACCGCGGTCATCATGCCGCCCAGGTCGACGCCGGCGTTCCGGGCCAGGGCCACGGCCTTGAGGAAGGCCTCGGGGAGGATCACCGCCGAACCCAGGTTGATCCACAGCCCCCGCTCCAGGGTGGCGACGAAGCGGCACAGGCGCTGGAAGTCCCGGAGACTGCCCTCGCCCAGGGCGGCACCGTCGATGCCCGGGTGGACGTGGATCGTGTCGGTCCCGATGGCCACCAGGACCGCCACCGGGGCCTCCGCCTCCACCCCGGCTGCCAGGAGGGACAGGTCCCGGTGGGGAAAGTCCCCTTCCAGGATCTCCCGCCCCAGGGCCTCGCCCAGGCCGACGCCCTCGGCCCGGACCCGGGCCAGGGCCGCCTCCCAGACCTCGACGGTCTCCCCGGTCATGCCGAAGCGCCCGTCGTCCAGGGCCGCCGCCACGTCCTCACTGGTGCGCCCGGCCAGGGCCAGCTCCAGGTCGTGGATGGCCCCGGCGCCGTGGGTGGCCAGGAACTGGAGGGACTCCCGGCGGATGAGGTCCAGGAGGTGGGCCTGGACCCCCACCTTCACCACGTGGGCACCGAAGGCCAGGCCCACCGGCTCCCCGTCACGGGCGCAGGCGGCCCAGTGGCGGGCCAGCCGCCGGAGGTCCCGGCCACCGTAGATGTCGGGCAGGGCCGCCAGGAAGGCGCCCATGCCCGGCAGGGGATCCAGGGCCCGACCCAGGGCCTCCCGGGTCACGAGGCTGGGCCGCTGGTGGAGGGAGACGGTCTCGGGTCGGTGGCTCATGCCTGCTCCCCGGCCTCGCCGGCCGGTCGGGTCCGGTAGCGGTCGTGGATCCAGAGGTACTGCTCCGGGTAGCGGAGGACGGCCTCCTCCAGGGCAGTATGCACCTTCCCGGTCCAGTGGCGCAGGGCCTCCTCGGTCACCGCCCCGGGCGCCGCCGCCGGCCGCACCGGGGTGCAGCCCACACGCCAGCCCGGTCCCCGGCCCGTGCGCACGCTCCAGGCCACCCAGAGGGGCGCCCCGGTGCGCAGGGCCAGGGCCACGGGCGCCCGCTCGCTGGCGGCGGGGTGGCCGAACCAGGGGACGAAGAGAGGCTTGTGGTGGGCGTTCTGGTCGGCCACCAGGGCCACCGGCCGGCCCTCCCGGAGGGCCTGGAGGAGACGCCGCACCGCGCCGTGCCGGTCCACCACCTCCACCCCCGAGCGGCACCGCTGCCGGTGCAGGCGGCGGCCCAGGTAGTAGTTGGAGGGGAAGCGCATGGGGATCACCGGCCGGGCCCCCAGGAGGAGGAGGGTGGCGGGCACGACCTCGACGCAGCCCAGGTGCCCGAGGACCACCACGGCCGGGCCGGCGGCGATCCTGGCCATCCCCTCCCGGGCGCCCTCCTCCCAGCGGAGGTGGGCGGCCAGGGCCGGGATCGGCCACCGGGAGAGGACCAGGGCCTCCACGGCGGCCCGGCCGAGATGGCCGCAGGAGCGGCGCAGGATCCGCTCCGGCTCCGGGGGGCGGAGACCCGGCAGTGCCCGGGCCAGGTGGCGGCGACCCAGGCGCTGGCGCCGGGGGGAGAGCCAGATCAGGCGCCCGGCCAGGTCGCCGGCGCCCAGGGCCAGGCGGGCCGGGAGGAGGCCGAGGAGAGAGAGGAGGGCCCGGGGCAGGAGGGACAGCAGCCACGGCACCGGGCCGGGCCGCTGCTTCCAGCGCCGGCGCAGGCGCCGCCAGGGGCCGGCCCGCCGGCTCATTCCTCTCCCCCCCCCCGGGGCACGGCCCGGCCATCGGGGTCGTGGGCGGCCCAGAGGGGCTCGATGCGGGCCGCCCGCACGGGCAGGAGCAGGCTCTCGAGGGCCTGCCGCCAGTGCTCCTCCCCCCGCCGGAAGCACCAGCGGAGTCCCAGCTCCCAGGTCCGGGCGGCCTGCTCCGGAGGGAGGGCGGCCCGGAGCTTGACCGCATCCTTGCCCGTCACCAGGACCGGCAGCCCGGCGGGCCAGCTTCGGGCGTCGCCGGGCCGCCAGGGGTGATGATCCCGGCGGAAGTCGACGCCGGACACCTCCAGGCCGGCGGCGGTACACAGGCGCAGGAAGGAGGAAGGGCGGCCGATGCCGGCGGCCAGGAAGACGCGCTGCCCGGCGAGCTCCGCCAGGGCGGCGGTGGCGGCGCCGTCCAGCCGCCGCAGCTCGCCGGCCGCGAGCTCCGCCTCCACCCGCGGCAGGGGGGGGGCGGCACCGCGGGCGGCGGCGATCCGGGCCCAGACGGCCTGCCGTTGGTCGTCGGGGACGCCGTCCACCCGGGTCAGGATGACCAGGTCGGCCCGAGCCAGGGCCGCCGGCGGCTCCCGGAAGGGGCCGGCGGGCAGGCAGGGTCCCAGGGGTCGCCGGGCGTCCAGGAGGACCACGTCCAGGTCCCGCTCCAGGTGCAGGTGCTGGAAGCCGTCGTCCAGGAGGAAGACGTTGGGGCTCTCCCCCCCCCTGGCGAGGAGGCGCGCCAGGCCCCGGCGGCGGTCGGGGTCCTCGGCCAGGAGGACTTCCGGAAAGGCCGCCTCCAGGAGCCGGCCTTCGTCGCCGCCGTGACCCCGGGAGAGGACCGCGGCCCGGACCCCGGCGGCCCGGAGCTCCCCGAGGACATGGAGGAGGAAGGGGGTCTTGCCGGTCCCGCCCACGGCCAGGTTGCCGATGGAGAGCGTCGGCCCGGGCGGGTGCAGCCGGCGCCGCCAGCCCCGGCGCCAGAGAGCCACCCGGGCCCGGGCGGCCAGGCCGTAGAGCCAGCCGGCCGGGGCCAGGGCCGCCGCCAGGGGGGCCGGCAGCCAGGCGTCGGGGGTCAGGGCTCCTCCCACCAATTCCAGGCATCCACCCAGGCCCGGAGCCGGTGCCGCACCGGGGCGACCTCGGGGTCCCCGGCCCGGTCCCTGAGCTCCTCCGGGTCCTCCTCCAGGTTCCAGAGCCGCATGGTTCCGGCGTCCAGGTCCAGCACCAGCTTCCAGGGGGGGGCCAGGACCCCCCGCTTGCGCACAAACTTGTCCCGGTGGCTGGTGCGGATGGGGACGTAGTCCACCTCCAGGGGCACCGGCTCCGGGGGCCCCGGCGCTGCGCCCCGGAGGAGGTCGGCGAAGGAGGCGCCCCGGCCCGGTGGGACCGGCAGACCGCACAGCTCCAGGAGCGTGGCGTAGAGGCCGAGCTGGGAAAGCCGCTGGCGCAGCACCCGCCCCCCGCCGGCGCTCCCGGGCAGGCGGACCAGCAGGGGCAGGTCGGTGATCTCCCGGTGCAGGGTGAAGGTGTGGCCGATGCGGCCCCGCTCCCCCAGCTCCTCCCCGTGGTCGCTGGTGAGGACCACCAGGGTGCGCTGCCAGTCGGGGCGGGTCCGGAGGACCGCCAGGACCCGGCCCAGGGCCCGGTCCACGGCCCGGATCTCCTCGTCGTAGTAGGCGGCGAGCTGGGCCCGATCGGCGGCGCTGCAGCTCGCCTGGTGCTGACGGTAGACGTCGTTCGCCAGACCGCCGGCCACCCACCCCTGGTAGTCCGGGTCGGCGAAGTCCAGGTCCGGGTGGTCCTCGTAGGAGGCGTGGGGATCGAAGAAGTGCAGGAGCAGGAACCAGGGCCGCTCCGGGGACTGGCGGGCCAGCCAGGCCAGGCCCCGCTCCGCCACCTCGTCGGCGGTGGAGCCCCGGTGGGGGTCCGGCCGGTCCCCGGGGGCATCGTCCCAGGAGGCGAAGCCCCGGTCGAAGCCGACGCCCCGGCGCCGGGTCAGGAGGAAGTTGGCCATCACCCCGCCGGTGACGTAGCCAGCCCGGGCGAACTCCGCCGCCAGGGTGCGGGGTTCCCGGAGCCGGCTGTCCGGCCCCACCAGGCGCATGACCCCGTGGGCCGCCGGCGACAGCCCGGTGAAGAGGGTGGCCATGGAGGGCATGGTCCAGGTGGAGACGCAGGTCAGGCCGTCGACCAGGACGCTCTCCCGGGCCAGCTCGGCCAGGACCGGGCTGGTGGGATGCTCCGTGTAGCCGTAGGGCTGCAGGTGGTCCTGGCGCAGGGTGTCCACCACCACCAGGAGCAGGTTGGGGGGGGGCGGGCCGGCGGCGGGCTCCTCGCCACCGCTGCAGGCCGCCGCCAGCAGCAGGGGCAGGAGCAGGCCCGGCCCCGGGCCTAGCCGAGGGCCAGGGGGTCCCATCCCTCCGCCTCGAAGGCGCAGGTGAAGTGGCGCAGGGCCGGAGGCTCCTCGATGATGCGGAACCCTCCCAGGGCCTGCCGCTCCCGGAAGACGGCGTCCACCGCCTCGATCACGTAGTCCATGTGGCTCTGGGTGTAGACGCGCCGGGGGATGGCCAGGCGCACCAGGTCCATGGCCGCCGGCTCCTGGGTGCCGTCGGGCCGGGTGCGCCCGAACATGACGGTGCCGATCTCGACGCTGCGCACCCCGCCCTTGAGGTAGAGGGCGATACTCACCGTCTGCCCGGGGAGCAGGGAGGGGTCGACGTGGGGCAGGAAGCGCCGGGCGTCGATGTACACGGCGTGGCCGCCGGGCGGGCGCAGGAGGGGCACGCCCAGCTCGTCCAGGTGCTTCCAGACGTAGGCCGTGGAAGTGATCCGGTAGCGCAGGTAACGCTCGTCCAGGACCTCCTGCAGCCCGACCGCCAGGGCCTCCAGGTCCCGGCCGGCCAGGCCGCCGTAGGTGGGGAAGCCTTCGGTGAGGATGAGCAGGTTGCGCATCTGCGCCGCCAGCTCGTCGTCGTCTACGGCCAGGAAGCCGCCGATGTTGCCGAAGGCGTCCTTCTTGGCGCTCATCCAGCAGCCGTCGGCGAGGCGGAACACCTCCCGGGCGATGTCGGCCACCGGCCGGTCCTGCTGGCCGGGCTCCCGCTGCTTGATGAACCAGGCGTTCTCGGCGAAGCGGGCGCAGTCCAGGAAGAGGGGGATGCCCCAGGGCTGGAGCAGCTCCCGGAGCTGCCGGAGGTTCTCCAGGGAGACCGGCTGGCCGCCGCCGCTGTTGTTGGTCACCGTGACCACCACCAGGGGCACCTGCTCGTGGTGGTCACGGAGCCAGGAGCCCAGGCGCTCCAGGTCGACGTTGCCCTTGAAGGGGTGTTCCGCCTCGGGATCCAGCCCCTCGGCGATGACGAAGTCCAGGGCCTCGGCACCGGAGAACTCCACGTTCGCCCGGGTGGTGTCGAAGTGGGTGTTGGCGGGCACCATCCGACCCTTCCCCCCCACCACGGTGAACAGGATCTTCTCCGCGGCCCGGCCTTGGTGGGTCGGAATGACGTGCTTCTTGCCGGTGAGCTCCCGGACCACCCTCTCGAAGCGGTAGAAGGAGGTGGCCCCGGCGTAGGACTCGTCGCCGCGCATCATCGCCGCCCACTGCTCCTGGCTCATGGCCGAGGTGCCCGAGTCGGTCATCAGGTCGATGGTCACCTCGGCGGCGGGCACGGCGAACAGGTTGAAGCGGGCCAGGCGCAGGCTCTCCCGACGCTCCTCCAGGGTGGGCCAGGGCAACGGCTCGACCACCTTCACCCGGAACGGCTCGATGACGGTATGGGGGCGGAACACGGGCGTCTCCAGCTGTGGCTTGGGGTCCCTGCGGCGCGCCATGCTACCCTCTCTCCGTGGCCGGAGACGCAGGGGGAGACGCCAGCCGACTCGAGTCCGCGCTGCTCCTCTTGAGCCGCCGGGAAGAGGAGCTCGCGGCCCTCCTGCGCCTGCTCCTCCCCGGCGGCGAGCTGGCGGCCCTGGTCCGCAGTGGCGGCCGGCGTCGGGCCGGTGTCCTGGACCCGGCCGTGGCCCTGTCTCTTATACACATCTCCGAGCCCACGAGACAGGCAGAAACCCCGTATGCCGTCTTCTG
>CAYMFV010000158.1:0-6809 GCA_964389745.1 uncultured Planctomycetales bacterium
GCCGTGTCCGCGCTCCCGGAGGGAGAAGAGACCTCGCCGAACCTGCTTCGCAATCCATCTTTCGAACGTGCGCCCGACCACTTGCCAACGCCCTGGATCCCCGCCCTCATCTCGCCGGTTCCACCGGAAATCCTGTGGCGCGACTGGCGCGTCGTCGATTCGGAGGACTACCGGGGAAAGCGGTCGCTCCGCATCGTCGGCCACGCGAAGAAGGGCAGCGGCGTCCTGGCCGGCGAGGCCGCCCGGCCGGCTGCCGGGCCCGTCCGCGAGGCGGCGGCGCAGGCCGGCGTACCCCTGCACCACTGCACCTGGCGGGCGGCGGAGGCGGAGAAGACCCTGGCCCGCCTGGAGGGCTTCGCCCGGGAGGCGGTGCGCCTGGGCGTGGACCGGAGCAGCCTGGTCCTGGCGGTGGGCGGCGGCGTCACCACCGACCTGGCCGGCTTCCTGGCCGCCGTCCTCCTCCGGGGCGTCCGCTGGGGCGCGGTGCCCACCACGCTGCTCGGCATGGTGGACGCCGCCCTGGGGGGCAAGACGGCGGTGGACCTGCCCGAGGGCAAGAACCTCCTGGGCGCCTTCCACCCCCCCGAGTTCACGGTCTGCGATGTGGACCTGCTGGCCACCCTGTCCGAGCGGGAGTGGCGCTGCGGCCTCGGCGAGGTGGTGAAGTCGGCCCTGGTCGGCGACACCGAGCTCCTCCGCCTCCTGGAGGAGGCGCCCCCCGAAGAGCTGGGCCGCCCCTCCCCGGCCCTCCTGGAGGCGGCCCGGCGAGCCGGGGACGTGAAGATGCGAGTGGTCGAGGCGGATCCCCAGGAGGCCGGGCCCCGGAAGATCCTCAACCTGGGCCACACCTTCGGCCACGCCCTGGAGGCCGCCGCCGGTTGGGACGCCCTCCCCCACGGCGAGGCCGTGGCCCTGGGCCTGCGCTGCGCCCTGCGACTGGCCGAGGAGATGGGCATCCTCGAGGAGGCCCTGGGCCCCCGGGTCCGGGCCGTGCTCCGGCGCCTGGACCTGGCCCGCCGCCTGCCTGGCCCCCTGCCGCCTCCGGGCCGCCTCCTGGAGCTCCTGCGCCGGGACAAGAAGGCCCGGGCCGGGCGCCTGGACCTGGTCCTGCCGGTCCGCCCCGGCGAGTGCCTCCTGGTCCGGGGCGTGGACCCCCTCCTGGCCGTGGGCGTGCTCCAGCGGGAACTCGGCGGCTGACCGGGCCGGTCCCGGGGCTTTCTCCTGGCGCCGGCAGGAGCGCCGTGGTGCAATCCCCGGACGGCGCTCCCCCCATGCCTCGCCGGGAAGACCTAGAAAGCATCCTCATCATCGGGTCCGGGCCCATCGTCATCGGCCAGGCCTGCGAGTTCGACTATTCCGGGACCCAGGCGGTCAAGGCCCTGCGCCAGGAGGGCTACCGGGTGGTGCTGGTGAACAGCAACCCGGCGACCATCATGACCGATCCGGAGCTGGCCGACCGGACCTACGTGGAGCCGGTGACACCGGAGTTCGTGACTCGGGTCCTGGAGCGGGAGCGGCCCGACGCCCTGCTGCCCACCCTCGGCGGCCAGACCGGCCTGAACACGGCGGTGGCCCTGCACGAGCAGGGGGTCCTCGAGGAACTCGGGGTGGAGCTGATCGGCGCCCGCTACGAGGTCATCCGCCGGGCCGAGGACCGGGAGGAGTTCCGGGCCGCCATGGAGCGGATCGGCCTGCGCAGCGCCCGCTCGGAGATCGCCCGGAGCATGGAGGAGGCCCTGGCGGCCATGGGCCGCATCGGCCTGCCCTGCGTGGTCCGGCCAGCCTTCACCCTGGGCGGCACCGGGGGGGGGATGTGCTTCAACGAGGAGGAGTTCCAGACCGTGGTGCTCCGGGGCCTGCGGGCCTCGCCGAACAGCGAGATCCTGGTGGAGCAGAGCCTGCTCGGCTGGAAGGAGTTCGAGCTGGAGGTGATGCGCGATCGGAAGGACAACTGCGTCATCGTCTGCTCCATCGAGAACCTGGACCCCATGGGGGTGCACACCGGGGACTCGATCACCGTCGCCCCGGCCATGACCCTGACCGACCGGGAGTACCAGGAGATGCGGGACGCGGCCATGGCCATCCTCCGGGAGGTGGGCGTCGAGACCGGTGGCTCCAACGTCCAGTTCGCCATCAACCCGGCGAACGGGGAGATGGTGGTCATCGAAATGAACCCCCGGGTGTCCCGCTCCTCGGCCCTGGCCAGCAAGGCCACCGGCTTCCCCATCGCCAAGATGGCTGCCCTGCTGGCGGTGGGCTACACGCTCGACGAGATCCGCAACGACATCACCCGGGAGACGCCGGCCTGCTTCGAGCCGGCGCTCGACTACGTGGTGGTGAAGATGCCCCGCTTCGCCTTCGAGAAGTTCCCCCAGTCGGACACGACCCTGGGGACGCAGATGAAGAGCGTGGGCGAGACCATGGCCATCGGCCGGACCTTCGAGGAGGCCTTCCAGAAGGCCTTGCGCGGCCTCGAGGTGGGCCGGGACGGCTTCAGCGGCAAGAAAACCCCGTACGAGCCCGAGGAGCTGCGCCAGAAGGTGGCCCGGCCGGCGCCAGGGCGGCTGTTCGCGGTCTACGACGCCTTCGCCGCCGGCCACTCCATCGAGGAGGTGGCCCGGCTGTCCGGCATCGACCCGTGGTTCCTGGCCTGGATGGAGGAGCTGGTGCACACCGACCAGGAGCTGGCCGGCCGCAGCCTGGAGGAGCTCGGCGCCGGCGAGCTGCGCCGCCTCAAGGCCCGGGGCTATGGCGACCGCCAGCTCGGCAGGCTGCTCGGCTGCGGCGAGGCGATGGTTCGGGCCCGGCGCCGGGAGCTGGGCGTGGCCGCTGGCTTCCGCCTGGTGGACACCTGCGCCGGGGAGTTCGCCGCCTACACCCCCTACTTCTACTCCACCTACGACTGCACGGGCCAGGAGGCCGAGCCCGAAGCCGCCCGCAAGGTCGTCATCCTCGGGGGGGGGCCGAACCGCATCGGCCAGGGCATCGAGTTCGACTACTGCTGCGTCCGGGCCAGCCTCGAGCTCCGGGAGATCGGTGTCCGCTCGGTGATGGTCAACTCCAACCCGGAGACGGTCAGCACCGACTACGACATAAGCGACCGCCTCTACTTCGAGCCCCTGACCCTGGAGGACGTCCTGGCCGTCTGCGACCGGGAGCGGCCCGACGGGATCATCGTCCAGTTCGGCGGCCAGACGCCCCTGAACCTGGCCCACGGCCTGCAGGCGGCCGGGGTACCCATCCTTGGCACGCCGGTGGAGGCCATCGACCGGGCCGAGGACCGGGGCCGCTTCTCTGAGATGCTCGCCCATCTTGGCCTGCGCCAGCCGGAGAACGGCGTCGCCACCAGCGAGGAGGAGGCCCTGGCGGTGGCCCGGCGGATCGGCTACCCGGTGCTGGTCCGGCCCTCCTACGTTCTCGGGGGCCGGGCCATGGAGATCGTCTACGGCGAGAGGGACCTGCGCCGCTACATGGCCGAGGCGGTCCAGGCCTCGCCGGAGCACCCCGTCCTCATCGACCGCTTCCTGGAGGACGCGGTGGAGGTGGACGTGGACTGCGTCGCCGACGGCCAGAACGTCCTCATCGGCGCCATCATGGAGCACGTCGAGGAGGCGGGCATCCACTCCGGCGACTCGACCTGTGTCATCCCCCCCCTCAACCTCGGCGCGGCGGTCCTCGAAGAGATCCGGGAGGCCACCCGGGCCATGGCCCTGGACCTGGGCGTGATCGGCCTGATGAACGTCCAGTACGCGGTCCGGGGCGACACGGTGTACGTCCTCGAGGTCAACCCCCGGGCGTCGCGCACCGTGCCCTACGTGGCCAAGGCCACCGGCGTGCCCCTGGTGAAGCTGGCCACCCGGGTGATGCTCGGCGAGACCCTGGCCGGCCTCGGCGCCCGGGAGCAGCCGGACCCGGGCCACGTGGCGGTCAAGGCGCCGGCCTTCCCCTTTGCGAAGTTCCCCGGGGCCCGGGCGGACCTGGGCCCCGAGATGCGCAGCACCGGGGAGGTCATGGGCCTGGACATGGAGTTCGGCATGGCCTTCGCCAAGGCCAGCGCCGGGGCCGGGCGGGCCCTGCCGGTGGCGGGCAAGGTCTTCCTCACCGTCAAGGACGCCGACAAGCGCCGGGTCGTGCCCCTGGCCCGGGCCTTCCACGACCTGGGCTTCGCCCTGGTGGCCACCCAGGGCACCTGGCAGGTGCTGCGCCGCCACGGCATCCCCGCCGAGCGCATCAACAAGGTCCACGAGGGCCGGCCGCACGTGGTGGACCTCATCAAGAGCCGGGTGGTGGACCTGATCGTGAACACGCCCCTGGGCAAGGTCACCCGCCACGACGACGGCATGATCCGCACCGAGGCCTGGCAGACCGGGATCCCGGTCCTCACCACCCTGTCGGCCGCCGAGGCCGCCGTCGAGGGCATCCGGGCCCTGCGCGCCGGCCGCGGCGAGGTCCGGGCGCTGCAGGAGCTGTTCCCGGAGCCGGCGGCACTGGGCAGTTGAGATTCGTGAGGGGTGCGACGGCGCCTGAGCGCCTGGGAAGGATGGCGGCCCTAGGCTGGGACGAGTCTGCCTTGCCGCCGTTGCCCCCTGCTGCATGCCCGCTCCCAGGCTCGTCCTGCCGTTCTTCCTGCTCCTCCCGGCCATGGCACCGTTCATGGCGGGTCAGGAGCCGCCGGCAGAGGAGCCCGGCCCCTCCCTGGAGCTCCGGGGACGGCTGACCTTCCAGTACCGCTGGCGGGACGCCAGCCTGGATGACCGCGACCAGGACGTGCTCGGCTGGCTGTCCCTGGACCTCGGCCACGCCGATCGGAACGCCGTCACCGCCTCCCTGGCCATCCGGGGTGCGTGGGACCTGGAGGGCGACCCTTCGGGCCCCTCCCGGGGCAGTCTCTCGGGCCTCGAGGACACCAGGGGGGGGGCGCTCGACTGGCGCCTGCGCCACGCCTGGCTGTCCCTGAACGACTTCCTGCCCGGCGCCAGCCTGCGCCTGGGCCGCCAGGACCTCTTCGACCTGCCGGTCCTCCTGCGCCTGGACGGCGCCCGCCTCGACCTGCCCGCCGACCCCGCCGGCGCCGAGCTTGACCTGGCTCTCTACGGCGGCCTCCCCTACCACGACTGGGACGCCAGCCGCAACGGCGAGGCGGCCGGAGGCGCCGCCGCCACCCTGCGGGCCTGGCCCGGCGGCAGCCTGCGCCTGGACCTCCTCCACGTCCAGGACGCCACTGTCTTCGGCGGTGCCCGGGACACCCTCCTCCAGGTGGCGCTCCGGCAAGGTGCCGCCGACGGTTCCGCCTGGTTCCGTGGCGCCTGGTCCTGGCTCGATGGAGACAACCACGAGGCAAGCGCTGCTGGCGCCTGGAGCGACACCGCGCTCGACCTCCAGATCTCCCTGCAAGCCCGCGCCCTCCTCGCCCGTCAGGCCTTCCAGACCGAGGAGCTCGACCCCTTCACCGCCATCCTCCTGGCCGAGGAGCCCCACCAGGAGGGGCAGGTCGTCCTCTCCAAGGGTTTCGCCTCCCCCCCCCTTGGTGAACGCTGGCAGGTGGACCTGGGAGCCAGCGGCCGGCGCCTGCAGAACAATGGCCGGGCGAGCGAGTTCAACCGGGAGTACGGGCGCCTCTGGGTGAGCCTGCTCCTCCAATCCCTCGCCGGCGCCGACCTGACCCTGACCGGCGAGTCCTGGGCCTCGGAGACCGACTCCATCCGCACTGCGGGCCTGGAGCTGGAGCTGCGGCCGTGGGACGGCGGCCGCCTGACCCTGGGCAGCGCCTACAGCGCCTACCGCTTCGACTTCTTCAGTCGCCTGGAGCGCACTGGCGTCCGGGACGTGCACCTGCGCCTCCGCCAGGAGGTCACCGCCGGCCTGCGCCTGCGCCTGGACCTGGAGTACCTCGAGGACGACCTGGAGCGCTTCCCCATGGCCCTCGTACAACTGGAGCTCCGCTTCTGACCCGCCATGTCCCGCCGCCACCGCCACTTCCTGCTGCTCGCCGCGGCCACGGCCCTGGGGCTGGCCGCCTGCGCCCTGGTCGGCGGCTCCGGCGGACCGTCGCCCCCCCCCGTGGCCGGACGGGCCGGCGTCTTCCCCCACACCGTGCACCTGGGCCCCGAGGCTGGTCTCACCTGCCTGGACTGCCACAGCGGCGCCGCCTGGGGCCCGGAGGCGACCATGCCCACGGCCGCGGTCTGCACCCTCTGCCACTTTCCCGAGCCCGGCCCCGACGGCGAGGAGCCCCCGGAGGACGCCATCCACCCCCTGGTGGCGGCCTTCTTCCTGCCGGACGACGACCGCCCCACCTGGAGCCGGGTGACGGCCCCCGACCTGCCCCTCACCTTCCGCCACGACGTCCACGTGGCCGCCGGCGTGGACTGCGCCCGATGCCACCATGACATCGAGGAGAGCGAGATCGTGACGGCGGCCCTGGCCGTGCCCATGACCGCCTGCACCGGCTGCCACGCCGAGCGCGCCGTCGCCGACGGCGGCTGCCTCGGCTGCCATCCCGGCGTCGACCACACCTGGCGGCCGCCCGCCCTTGCCCCCTGCCCTTCTCCCCACTCGCCTCCGCCCGCGCCCGCGGCCCACACGCTCCCGCCGCTCTCCCGCACCCGGCGCGCCGCATCCGCCGCGTCGGCCCCCGGGTACACCGGGACACGGAACACCGCTCCCGCCGAGCCCCGCACCGCCGCCGGATGCAACGGATCCGCACACCCCGGCCCCCCCCCCCCCCCCCCCCCCCCCCCCCCCCCCCCCCCCCCCACCACCCCCCCCCCCCCCCCCCCCCCCCCCCCCCCCCCCCCCCCCCCCCCCCC
>CAYMFV010000159.1:0-6809 GCA_964389745.1 uncultured Planctomycetales bacterium
CGGTCCAGGTCTGGCCGGAGTGGGCGGTCCAGGCCAGCCAGGGCGTGCGCACGCCGGCCGTGAAGCGGTCGTCCGCCCAGGCCACCAGCAGGCGGCCGGGCAGGAAGATCAGGCGCGGGTCCTGGGGCACGCAGGCCGGCGACACCGAGCCGGCCACCCGGCGCGGGGCAGGAAGCCAGTGGTCGCCGCCGTCGTTCGAGACGTTCACAGCGATGGCGCACAGGGCGCTGACCTCCTGCCAGGCCACCGCCACCCGGGCGCCGTCGGCGGCGATGCCCAGGTCCCTGGGATCGGTGGACATGCCCGCGCTGATGGCCAGCGGCGCCGGCAGCCATGTGGCGCCGAGGTCGTCGCTGCGCTGGTAGCGCACGTCCAGGAAGCCGGGGAAGGTCGTGTCGTCCTGCCAGGCGACGTGGAGGGCCGGCGCCTCCAGGGCCAGGTCCAGGCGCTCGACGGTGCCGCCCTGGTGGAGGACGGTGGCCGGCGCGAAGCTCCGCCCCCCATCCAGGGAGCGCAGGAGCCGCACCGCCTCGCCTCCTCCCCCCCCCTCGACGCGCAGGGCGATGGCCAGGACGCCGCCCGCAGGGTCGCCCCGCATGCGGAAGAAGCCCACCCGGAGCTGGCCCGGCGCGCCGCCGTCGTCGAGGCGCTGCTCGGGCTCCCAGGTCCGGCCGCCGTCGCGGCTGGCCCGGAAGTAGAGGTCGTCGCGACCGTTGCGGGCGTCCTGCCAGCAGGCGAAGACCTGCCCGGCGGTGACCAGCACCGAGCGGCCGCGGATCGCCTTGTCGGCGCCGGCGGGATCGGCGTCCACCTGGACGCGGGCGGCCCAGCTGCGACCGCCGTCCCGGGAGCTGGCGCACCAGAGGTGCTCGCCGCCGGCGGAGCGATCCACCCAGACGACCGCGGCCAGGTGATCCTCCATGTCGCCGGCGGCGCCCTCGGCGCTGCCAGGGTTGGCGACGTCCACCTGCACCGGCGGGCGGACGAACTGGTCCTGGAGGGAGAGGGCGAGGAGGAGCGACAGCAACATGGGAGACGTCCAGCCCCCAGTCTAGGCCATGGCGCCACCGGCCCGGTCAGGCGGAACCGAAGGCCGGGTGATAGTGGACCGTCCCCGAGACGCCCTCCAGGGCGCCCGGCACCAGCTCCAGGGCCAGGAAGGCCTCCGGCGGCGCGTCGTAGACGCAGGCGAGGCCGCGCCCGTGCGCCGGCCGGAAGCCGAAGCGGGGGTAGTAGGCCGGGTGGCCGAGGACCACCACCGCGCCGAAGCCGAGCTCCCGGGCCGCCTCCAGGCCGGCGCGCACCAGGGCGCTGCCGATCCCCTGGCACTGGCGCCCGGGCAGCACCGCCATGGGCGCGAGCCCCAGCGCCCGCAGCCGGGGATGGCCGGGCACCGTGATCGGGGTGAAGAGGATATGCCCGACCCCGCCCCCCCCCTCCTCGGCGACCAGCGACAGCCAGTCCGCAACCTGCCCGCGCAGGGCGTCCACCAGGTCGGCCTCCTCCGGGCCCGCAAAGGCGGCCGTGAGCACGGCCCGGACGGCAGCCCGATCGCCCTCGCTCTCGGGCCGGACGGCGAGGCTCACTCCACCCCCACCACCCGCCGGACGCCGTCGATGGTGGTGCCGTCCACCCACTGGATGGCGGCCACGAACTCCTCGCCGAGCTCCGGCCGCGCCGGCGGGCCGCCGCAGAGGCGCTCCACCCGGGCCTGGAGCTGGTGGATGTCCAGCAGCGGCAGGTCGCTGCCCCGGACCGCCTCGAGGAGGTCCTCCCGGCGGGGGTTGATGCACAGGCCCTGCTCGGTGGCGACCACGTCCACCAGCTCGCCGGGGCCCACCAGGGTCGTCACTCGGTCCACGATGACCGGGATCCGGTCCCGGACGCTGGGGAGCGCCAGGATCGTGCAGCGGCTGAAGAGGCAGTTCTGCCAACCGCCGATACCGTGCAGGAGCAGCCCGTCGCTGTGGGTGACGACGTTGGCGTTGAAGTCCACGTCCACCTCGGTGGCGCCCAGCACCACGGCGTCCACCATCGAGGCGAAGTTGCCCTTGCCGTGGTAGTTGTAGGAGGTGAAGGGGCTGGTGTTCACGTGCCCCGGGTTCTCCCGCATGCTCCGGACGCCCTCGAGGTCGAAGGTCTGCCCGTCGAGGATGTAGTCGGTCAGGCCCTCCTCGAGCATCTGCACCAGGTACCGGGTGGAGCCGCCCCGGATGAAGCGGGCCCTGACCCCCGCCTCCTGCATCATCCCCTTCAGGAACCAGGCGAAGGCCAGCGCGATGCCCCCCGCCCCGGCCTGGAAGCTGAAGCCGTCCCGCATGATGCCGGCGGCCTGGAGGAAGCGGGCCACGTACTCGGCGATCAGCAGCCGGTCCGGAGAGCGGGTGATGCGGGTGGTGCCGCTGACGATCTTCTCGGGCACCCCGACCTTCTCCACCACCACCACCTGGTCCACGTTCTGCCCCTGGATCTGCCAGGGCACGCAGGGAAAGGGCACCAGGTTGTCGGTCACCACGATGACGTGGTCGGCGTAGAGGGAGTCGGCCAGGGCGAAGCCGAGCAGGCCGCAGGCGCTCGGCCCCCGGTCGCCGGTGGCGTTGCCGAAGGGGTCGGCGGTGGGCGCGGCGATGACCGCGATGTCGATGTGCACCTCGCCGTCCTGGATGGCCTGCCAGCGGCCGCCGTGGCTGCGCAGCACCCCCATGCCCCGCATCCTCCCGGCCGAGCAGAAGCGCCCCAGGGGCCCGTTCATCGAGCCCTCGATGTGGTGGATGGTGCCGTCCTCCAGGTACTTGAGGAGGTGGGCGTGGCAGGGGAAGGAGGCGCTCGGGAACCAGCGCAGGTCCCGGACGCCCAGCTCGGCGGCGGCATCGAAGACCATGTTCGCCACCAGGTCCCCGTCCCGGAAGTGGTGGTGGGTGCTGATGGTCATCCCGTCCCGCAAGCCGGCCCGGCGCAGGGCCTCCTTGAGACGAGCGAAGCCGTCCGCCCCCCCCTCGACGACCTTGTTGCCGTCGGCCGGGTAGTCGGCGCAGGAGCGGATCGGCGGTGCCGCCTTGCGCCCTTCGGTACGGTGCCGCCCCACCCCCTGGAAGGGGATGGCGGGGCGGCCGTTGATCTCCGCCGGGACCTGGCGCCCGGCGGCGTTCTCGATGCTGGGGACCTGGGGACTCATGGCGGGGCCCGAGGCCCGGGATTCTAGGCCCGCGCCCCGACTCCCGCGTCGGCGGCCCCTAGAAGGACTGGACGAGCAGGTTGCTCACCCGGCAGGTGGCGATCTCCACCGCCTGCCCGTAGGCCTGCTGACCCGCGAGCTTGGCCGGCAGGAAGACCGAGAAGGTCGCGTTGCCTCTGGCGTCGGCCACCTCTGCGCCCCCGACCACGGGGTTCGCGATGTCCACGTACAGGCCAGGGCAGCCCGGCACGGCCGTCGAGCCGGGGCCCAACCCGCCCACCAGGTAGACCATCTCTCCGGGGGAGGCCCAGCGCACCTGGAGGCTGTTCCACTGCCCCGCGACCCCGGGCACCGCCGGGTCCAGGGTCAGCTCGTACTCCACCACGTAGCCGACGATGGTCGCCACGAAGCCGGGCAGGTCGTTCCAGTGGGGCATCCGGGTCGGCGCCGGGTTGTAGAAGAAGTGGAGGCGGTCCTCGTTGCCGCCCAGGTTGTTCGGCTCCCCGGCCGCCCAGGAGGTCCACGTGAACGGCTCGCCGGTGACCCACTCCCAGCCGCCGGCGGGCTCGGGGGAGCCGGACGGCTGCACCCCTCCCAGCCAGGGCCCAATGTTGGAGTTGTACCTGTCGGGGAACCAGAACCTCGGGTCGTCCACCAGCCCGAAGACGAAGTCGTTCTCGGCGGCATCGGAGACGCTCGCGAGATGGCCCCCGGCTACCCTGGCCGCCACGTCGGCCGACGCCCAGTCGATCCCCGCCGGCACGTACACGGCCTCGTACCAGTGGCCGTTGCCACCACTGGCGGCACTCCAGTGCACGACCTGGGCGGAGAGAGGGGTCACGCCAGCGGCAACCACCGGGAGGGCGAGAAGACAGCTTCGCCAGAAGAACATCGCACACCTCCTGGCTCCCGGGAAGGGGGACGGGGCCGGGAGCCTCCCCCAGAGCTAGCGGGCCACGGGCGCGGGGTTCCGGTTGCTTAACCTGCCTCAACCATTGCCGCCTCCTCCCAGTCCGCCGGCAGCAGGCCGGCTTCGATCGCCGCTCGGACCGTGGCGAGCGCCCGCTTCACCACCGGCGGGTCCACCATCTTGCTCCCCAGGCTGACCACGGCCTCGCCCCGGGCCCGGGCCTCGGCGAAGGCCCGGGCGATGCGGCAGGCCTTCTCGACCTCCGCCGGCGTCGGGGCGAACTCCTGGTGCACGACCCGGACCTGGCGGGGGTGGACGCAGCCCTTGCCCTCGAAGCCCAGGGCCTTCGCCTCCCGGCAGCTCGCCCGGAGACCCTCCTCGTCGGCCACGTCCCCGTACACCGAGTCGATGGCCTGGAGCCCGCAGGCCTTCGCCGCGAGAACCGTCCGGCTCCGGGCCCACAGGGTCTCCCCCCCCTCCCGGGTCTTCACCACCCCGAGGTCCGCGGTCAGGTCCTCGAGGCCCAGGGTGAGGGCCACGTTCCGGGGACTGGCGGCGGCGATCTCCTCGGCCCGGAGCACCCCCCGGGCGCTCTCCAGGATGGGCATGAAGAAGATCTCCTGCCCCGGGAAGAGCTCGTCCACCAGGGCATCCACCCGCCGGACCTCGTCGGCCGACTCCACCTTCGGCAGGAGCAGGAGGTGCAGGGGGGCGCCGGCCAGGGAGCGGAGGTCCTCGAGGCCGAGCTCGCCCTGGTTGAGGCGCACCATGCGCTCGCAGTCCCGCCAGTCGAGGGCGTGGAGGGCGTGGCGGACCAGGGAGCGGGCGTCGGCCTTGGCCGCCGGGGCGACGGAGTCCTCCAGGTCGAGGATGACGCCGTCGGGCCCGTGGAGGGCGGCGTTGAGCATGTACTTCGGCTCGTTCCCCGGGAGGTAGAGGCGGCTGCGCCGGGGGCGCTCCCGGCGGGCCGGGGGCAGGGACGCCGGGGACTCCTCCGGGGGCACCGCCAGCCCGGGGTCGTCCAGGGCCTTGCGGAGGACGGCCTCGAGGCGGGCCCGGAGGATCCAGGGGTAGGCGCCCTGGTCCTCCACCTCGAGGCGGCCCCGGCGGACGCCGGCGCCCTCCAGGAGCTCCTGGAGGAGGGCCCGGGTGGCCGCGCCGTAGAGGGCCTCCACCTTGCTCCGGAGACGGACCTCCAGGCCGGAGGCGTCGGGCTCGAAGGCCATCCAGACGTCGCCGCGGACCTTCTCGCCACGGCGGCCGGCACTGGCGCGGGGGGTGTCGTCCATGGCTGGGCGGAGGGTCGGCCGACAGCCGGCCGGCCGGAATGGTAGCCCGGCGGATTCCATGGAACCTCGGGCTCCGTGCCGCGTAGTGGATGCCCATGGCCCTTCCCGTCGTCCTCCTGGCTGCCCTCCCGGCCCTCCTGGCACCCCAGAGCCAGGCGATCCCACCGCCGGTCCACCCGGACACGGAGGAGGGCTTCGCCCGGGCCCTGGGCCTGCGCACGGCCCGGCTCCTCCGCCTGGAGGGGCTCGAGGTCTGGACCGACGAGGGCGCCACCGGCAAGCGCCTGGAGAAGCCCGTCCGGGAGGCCTGGGACCTGTCCCGGACCTGGTTCGGCGGCCCCGTCCTGCCCGACGGCATGGTCGTCCGGGCGGTGGTCCTCCAGGACCGGAAGGCCCTGGCGGCCTACCAGGACGTCCTCGCCGCCGAGGCGGCCCGCCTCGGGGCCCCGGCGCCACACCCGGACTTCACCGCCGCCGTCGTCGAGACCGGCTCCGGCCTCTGGACCTGGCCGCCCGTGCTCCTGGTGAGCACCCAGGCCCTGGGCAAGGACGAGGTGGTCAGCCGGGTGGTCCACGACCTGGGCGTCGTCCTGGCCCGCTACGCCGCCTGCCCCTGGGGCGCCGACCCGCCCGAGTTCCTGGCCGAGGGCTTCGCCGGCATGCTCCTGCGCCACGCCGTGAAGCGGCCCGTGCCCCTGGTCTCCCACGAGAACGCGGCCCTGGCCGAGCGCATCTACGGCTACGGCGTCTTCGCGGGCATCGGCGCCGCCCTCAACGACAACTCCAACGACCCCACCACCTGGCCGGGCATCCTCCGGGCCGCCGTGAAGAAGATGCGCCGGGACGGCCGACCGGCTCCGGGGGAACGCCTGGACGCCCTCCTCCTCCGCAGCCGCAAGGACTTCGCCCGGACCGACTACGCCTACGCCTGGGCGGTCATGGAGTTCCTCTTCGACGACCGGGAACCCTACGGGGAGGCGGCCCGGAGCCAGGCCGAGGCCCGGCGCCCGGCCCGGCGCTCCGAGGAGCCCCTGGCGGAGTCCCGGCGGACCGGGCTGCTCCGGGTCCTCGCCGAGCTGCGCAAGCCCGAGCACGCCCGGCTGGATGCCGCCGGGCGCTCCAGCCTGTTCCGGGAGCTGCTGCTGGAGACCTACGGGGAGACCCCGGAGCAGCTCCACGAGGCCTTCATGAGCTGGGTGGAGCGGTCCATGCCGAAGAAGTAGGGCCACCGGCCCGGGCCACCAGGGCCTCGGCGAGGAGCACCTGGTTGCCCGCCGCCCCCCGCTCCAGGTTGTGCACCAGGACGGAGAAGCGCCAGTGGAGCAGGGCGTCCGGCCGGGGCGGGCCGATGGAGACCGCCATGCCGCCGGCAGCATCCCGGTCGAGGGCCGGCTGGGGCCGGTCGGGCTCCGCCAGGAGCCGCAGGGGGGGGGAG
>CAYMFV010000160.1:0-6753 GCA_964389745.1 uncultured Planctomycetales bacterium
GTGCTCCCGTCGCGGCCCGGGGCAGGGCCGGGAGCGGCGCGCTCCCCCCCTCCTGCAGCCGGGGCAGGGGCGGCAGTTCCTGGCTCTGCCCGGGCCGGGGCTCCTGGCCGACAACCAGGACAGCCCGGGGGACCGGCCGGAGCGCCGCATCCGCGGCCGGCGCCGGGGCGGCCGGCGCCGTGCAGGCGAGGCCCAGGGCCACGGGGGCCAGGGCGAAAAGGAATCCGGGGTGGCGGGACATGGGGTGAGGCGGCAGGGGCCGCTCACTGAAGATAGCCCAGGCCCCGGAGGGACTCCTCGATGGCGCTGGCCTCGTCGCTGCTGAAGACCTCTCCGCCCTCGACTGCGGCCTGGGGCTCGGGCTCGTCGCTCATCGCCGGCTCCCGGGGCTCCTCCAGGACGTCGACCAGGGGCTGGCCGTCCATCCAGGCCGGTACCGCTTCGCCCACGGCGTGGAAGAGGGTGGGCGTCGTGTCCTGGATGTGCATCCCCTCCAGGACCCGCCCCTGGCCGATGCCCGGCCCGGCCAGGGCGAAGAGGCCCTGGAAGCGGTGCTGGCCCGAGATGCCCGCCGTGCGCCGGATCTGGAAGAGCTCCCGGTGGCCCCAGTCCTCCTTCGGCAGGCAGGAGAGGCCGCGCATCATGAACTGGACGTCCGGTGCCTCCCGGGTGAAGGGCCCCCGATAGGTGCGCTCGGCCACGGCGGTGGCGTCCACCACCGGCTGGCCGTCTGGGCCCTTGAGGGCGTAGAGGAGCTGCTCCACCTCCACCACCGTCCGCCGGTAGTCCTCGCCGGGCTCGACGATGCCCTTCGGCTCCCGCCCGCGGACGTTCAGGCAGATGCCGTGCATGGCGGCGAAGGCCCGGGTCTTCTCCCAGAGGATGTCCCGGGCGTCGGGCACCCGCTTGATCTTCGGCCGCAGCACCGGGATGCGCCCCAGGGGCCCGAGGCGCCGGGCCAGGCCGTGCAGGCCCAGGCGGGAGACCGCGTCGGCCAGGACCGTCCGCCCCCAGGTGAAGTAGGGAACCTGGCGGCGGGTGAGAAGCCCCACCTGCTCCAGCCAGGTGTTGATGAAGAAGTCCATCGTGTAGGGCCCGAAGCCGTGGTCGCTGACCAGGGCGATGGGGCAGTCCTCCCCCACCTCCTCCCGGACGGCGCCCACGAACTCGTCGGCCAGGCGGTAGGCATCCTGGATGACGCCGCCGAAGCGCCGCTCCCCCTCCTCGCTCCAGCCGGCGTGGCTCCGGTCCTGGAACTTCCAGAAGTAGTGCTGGATGCGGTCGGTGACCGAGACCACGCAGAAGTAGAGGTCCGTCGGCTGGCGCCGGAGCCACTTCCGGCACAGGCGCAGCCGGTCCCGCTCCACGGCGAAGAGCTCGTCCCGGAGCCGGGCGTACATGTCGAGGTCGTCCCGCTCCTTCTCCAGATCGCCCTCGTAGGGGGCGAAGTCCACGTCCGGCCGGTAGGGGTGGCCCAGGAACTCGTCGAACTCCCGCTTCAGGGAGCGGGGCCAGCACATGGAGTCCCCCTCCAGGGGCACAGGGATGCCCGAGAGCATGTAGCCGCCGTGCACCGGGAAGGGCGGGTAGGTCATGGGCACGCTGAAGGCGGCCGCCGTCCAGCCCCGCCGGCCGAGGATGGACAGGATGTCCTTGCCGGCGAAGTTGCGGCTGTCCACCAGCTTCACGCCGTAGGTACCCAGCTCCCGGCGGACGAAATGGAAGATCCCGTGGCGGCCCGGGTTGAGGCCGGTCATCATCGAGGCCCAGGCCGGGGGCGTGATCGGCGGCTTCTCGGACTCGAGCTCGCCGTGGACGCCCTCCCGGAGGATCCGGGCGATGTTCGGCAACTCCCCGGCCTCCACCATGGGGCGGATGATGTCCAGGGTGCCGCCGTCGAGGCCGACGATGGCGAGACGAGTCATTGGGGGGGGTCCGGGTTCGGGGGAAGAGCCCATTTGACCGCCTCGCCGGCCGGGGCACAATAAGCGGGACCATCGGCCCGCCACGCCCGTGCCATGTCCCGCCCCACCCCGTTCCTCGCCGTCCTCCTGGCCGCCGCCTGCAGCCAGTCCCCCGTCCTGGACGGCCCGACCCTCGGGGAGAACCCCAACCTCCAGGGCCCGAACGTCACCGCCGAGATCCAGCTCGGCCAGTTCTTCACCGGCCCCGGCGACCAGGTGATGGTCCGGATCTGGGGCCACGACGACCTCTCCACCACCTACGAGGTGGACGTGGACGGGACCATCCACCCCTTCCTCCTGGGCACCGTCAAGGTCGAGGGCCTGACCGTGGCCCAGCTCCGGGACCGCCTCATCCAGGAGTACTCCCGCTACCTGGTGGATCCTTCCCTGGACGTGGCCATCCAGGGCAGCGCCCTGCGCAAGGTCACCGTCCTCGGCGATGTCACCCGTCCCGGGGTCTATCCCCTGACCAACCCCCGGACCACCGTGGTGGACATGATCGCCAATGCCGGCGGCGTGTCCGTCACCGGGGACGCCACCGGGGTCGTGGTCGCCCGCAACGTGGACGGCCAGTGGCAGGTCAACCCCTACAACCTCGAGATGCTCTTCGAGCCCGAGGACCTGCGGGTGCGCACGGAGATCCCCTACGTCCATCCCGGCGACTACATCTGGGTGGTGCGCTCGCCCCTGGAAGAGTTCGACGACCGCCTCGACCTGGTCACCAACGCCCTGCGGGCCGTGAACTTCGCCGAGCGGGCGATCGTGCTCACGCCCCGGACGTCGGACGTCCTGGACTTCTGAGGCTCTCTCCTCCCGCTCCCCTACTCGGGGGACGCGCCGGGATCTCCCGCTCGGGATCCAGGCAAAAGGTGCGGGACTTGATCCCGTCGAGAGGATCGAGCAGGAAGGACCAAGCGCCCTTTCCCGGCAGCAGGACGAGGCGTAGCTCCACCTGTTGCCACGGCAGCCTGGCTTCGATGCGACCATCCTCCGCCCGCCCCCCCGCAAGGATGGACTCAGGGCCCACTCCGCCCGGCGGGTGGCAGGACCAGTCCACGCGCGCCGGCTGGCCCTCCGGGTCCAGGATCCGACAACGGAGGTGCCAACCCCGGCGAAGCACGATGTCCAGCGGTCCACCGCTCGCTCCGGCAAGGGCCTCCTGGTCGAGGTAACGCACGTCGGGCAACCGGCCGGGAGCCACGGTCCACACGGTCAGGCCGTCCCCGGGATCCCAGGGAATGCCGGTCGCGAGGATGTGCTCGCCGGCCCGGGGGGAGGGGGCCAGGGCGCGCCAGCCCGTCCCGGCACGTGCCCGCCGGCCGTGCATCAGGCGGATGCGGGCCCACGCCCTGGCGTCGCCACGCGCCACCCACACCTCCGCAGGGACGATCCTGCCTCCCGGCTCCCGGCAACGCGCCGTCAGGACCCAGCGTCCAGGTTCCAGGAAGAGCCCTGTCACGGCCCCGGGGTGGACCGCGGCGGTGGCCCGGACCCGAAAGCGCCCGCAGGCGTCCTCGAGCCGCAAGGTCCACCGACCGGGCGAGAGTTCCTTCAGGAAGAACTGCCCCTGCGACATGTCCCATGCATGCGGGGGCAGGTCCAGCCAGCCAGCCGGGCCGCGGCCGGGCTCCCAGACCACCGTCCCGGGCTGCTCCTCGACGACCAGTCGCCAGGGGGCGGCTCCGAGCAGGGCGTCTTCGGAGACCCGGACGTCCAGGGAGCCTCCCAGGCCCTGTCCCGACAACCACTGGAGGCCGGCAGCCACCTGGTCGGGAGACCGGACCAGCAACCACGAGCCCCGGGGCACTCCTTCTGCCCACCGGCCGAGCAGGAGCGGCGTGCCGGCCTCCTCGAGGACGGCTGCGAGTTCCCGGGCCTCCGGCAACGCCTGCCGGATCTGGACGATGTCGCCGGGCCACCAGGACCCGGAGGTGATCTCCTCGGCCCGCTGAACCCGGTAGCAAGCAGTCGTCTCCCGGACCCGCTCCTGGGGCCCCGCCCCGGCAGCAGTCGGGGCGAGGCCGCACAACAAGACAGGGATCAGGAATCCGCGTGCAGCACCCATTGTCCCGTCGCGGGCTCCTCGGGAAGCAAGGAAGCCTCCAGGGCAGCAGTGTCCAACGCCTGTGCCGACGCGAGATCCACGGTCAAGGTCACGACCGGCGCACCGTCGTCGGTGAAGCAGGTATCGGTGATGTGAAATGGCCGCCGTTGTCCATGGACATCGCCAAACCTCCCGAAGCGGAGCAGGCGGAGGAGACGGCCATCCGCCGACTCGAAGCGGAGTTCCCGCACCTCACCCGCTCCGCGGTCCACCCGGTAGACCATCCGGCTGGCACGGGGAGCCCAGTCGGCACTAGCGCAGGCCACTTCCCATGTGTCGCCGGCCACTTCCACCGGCTCCTCCCACTGGATACCCGCCACGTCCGGCAGCCAGTCCGCAGCCTGCAGCCACATGCCCAGTGCAGGGAGGAACCACAAGCGGCCGCTGCGAACGGAACGCGCCGCCTCCCCCTGCCAGAGGTGAGCCAGAGGCCCTTCTGCCGTGGCCCACGACTGGAGCCAGCCATCTCCCCAGAACAGCTCGACCAGGGGCGCCGGCTCGTCATCGGGGCCACGCGAACTGCGCACAGTGCGGATCCGATGGCGCCGCCCACTTTCGACCACGCCTTCGAATGCCACCCGCATCTCCCAGCCGCCGGCACTCGCCAGAACGTCCTCTGCTGCGTCGAGGGAGGCCTGAAGGACGGCGTTGGCCATAGGCAACCCGGAGCCGCCATTGACGCTCCGGTCCGCGTACCAGCCTCGCAGGCGGGCAAGGGAGTCCCTCACCAGGGGCCCATCGTGCCAGCGCAAGGTTGCCACACCGCGAAACCTGCCTCCAGCGGGGACTTGCCGCTGCGCCAGGAGGGAGGCGACCAGGGAGGGAACCGTGGTGGGATCCGTCGCTGGCAGAGAGGCCAGCTGGCTGCCGGCGGGGTCCTCTGGTGAGGACATCGCCAGTGCCAGGACGGCACCCCGGTCCAGGAGTACTCCTGCGGTGGATCCGCCTGCCGACTGGTACTGTCCGCTCTCGCACGCGGACAACTGGGCACTCCAATCGAACTTGTCCACCCATTCCAGGGGCCGACATGTCACGAAACCGTGCGTGCGCAGTTCCTGCAACTCCTCCTTGCTCAGGGGAATGTTGTACTGGCAGGGATTGGGCTGATCTCCGACCTGGAAGGGCGACTTGAACGCAACCGGATCGCAATGATAGCCGGGCATCGAGCCCTTGCACTGCCACAGGGAATCCAGACGCCGCGTGCCACTGTCGGGGCACTGCACGGTCGGGATGTCCAGCTCGAAGCCGGCAAATTTGATGTGGATGCCACCACAAGGAACCGTATGGAACTGGCCCGGATCAGGGCCGGCAACCAGGTCACGATTCATGTGATTGCAGGCGGGATCCTGGAGCAAGAGGCAGCCCAGGACCAGGGAAAAAAGGGGCTCCATCGTGCCTGCGGGCGGGTTGAAGAACGAGTTGCTCCTCCCCCCCCACCATTCAGGGGAGCAGCCTGGGCCAGAGGGTAGGAAGGCCGGAATGCGCGAGTCAAGCCCGTGCTGGGAACAGCCAGCGGCGGTCGGCGCCGCTCTGGCGGAAGGCCCGCCACCAGGCGGCGGCCGGCAGGCACAGGAAGCGCTCGGCGGGGCCCGGGCGTTCCAGGTCCCGGCCGTACCAGAGGTCCAGGCCCCGGCCCGCCCGGGCGTAGTCCACCTCCCGGATCTGGCTGCGATGGCAGGCCACGGCCGCGGCCTTGCAGGCGGCGAGTTCCCCCTCCAGGGCCAGGGCCCGGCCACCGGGCAGGGGCGTCCAAAGGCCGCAGGCGGCGATCTCCACGTCCGCCCAGGCGGGGCCCCGGGGCCAGGCGGCCCGGAGCACCCGGTTCGCCTCGTAGTGGTCCACGTGGTTGTCCATCCACCAGGGCAGGTGCACCCGGTCCGGCTGGAATTCCTCCAGGAGCCGGCGCAGGCGCCGGGTCCAGGGGCCCCGGGCCCGAAGCCGGGTCTCGGGGGCCTCCAGGCAATGGCAGTCGGCCACCCCCAGGGCTGCCGCCGCCGCCCGTCCCTCCTCGTGGCGGATCCGGGCCGACTCCTCCGGCGGCACCGAGGGAATGCCGGCAGCGCCGTCGGTGAGCCAGACCAGGCGCACCTCGGCCCCGGCGGCCCGGGCGGCGGCGATGGCCCCGCCGCACTGGAGGCTCTCGTCGTCGAAGTGGGGCATGAGCACCAGCAGCCGGCGGGGGGGGGACAACGGCCGGCGATCGCGGCTGGCCTCGGCCAGGGCCAGGAGGCTCCGGACCTGGTCCAGGGAGATGGCCAGGAAGCGCCGAGTCTGCAGGCTGCCCCGGGGCCCGGGGCGGAGCTCGGCCAGGCGGGAGGCCCGGAGGAGCAGGTCCAGGCGCCGGGCCGGCAACACCACCAGGGCCTCCGCCCCCCCCTGGCCGCGGTGGCGCAAGGCCGCCCGCCAGGCCCGGAGCCCGGCCGCCGGGTCGCCGGGCTCGTCCGCCGCCGCCCCGTTCCCGGGTACGGCCACCACCACGTTGGGCAGCACCGGCACCTCCCGCTCGTAGAGGACCACCGGGTAGGCGGCGGGCAGGCCGGCGACGACCCGGAGGAGCTCCTGCCACTCCTCCCCTGGCTCGGGAAAGGGGGCCAGGAGCAGGTCCGAGTCCCGGGTCCAGGGGAGGGCCGCAGCTCAACCAAATTGCTCAAACGCCTTGCCGCATATGATCTGCTGGTCATTGAT
>CAYMFV010000161.1:0-6727 GCA_964389745.1 uncultured Planctomycetales bacterium
GTGTAGTGGCCCTCGGGCACCGGCCCCTTGGCCGCCCGGTACAGGGCCTTGGGCTCCAGGAAGAGCACCGGGTCGGGGTCCTCGATGGCGGCGATCAGCAGGCCCTTGGCATCGTGGGGCGTGGACGGCACCACCACCTTCAGCCCGGCGGTGTGGGCGAAGTAGGCCTCGCCGCTCTGGCTGTGGTAGAGCCCGCCCCGGATTCCCCCCCCGTAGGGGGTACGGATGACCATCGGCACCGTGTACTGGCCGCCGCTCCGGTAGCGCATCTTCGCCGCCTCGGAGACGATCTGGTCGAAGGCCGGGAAGATGAAGTCCTGGAACTGGATCTCGCACACCGGCCGCATGCCGTTCAGGGCCAGGCCGATGCCGACGCCGACGATGCCATCCTCCGAGAGCGGCGTGTCGAAGCAGCGCTCCTCGCCGAACTCGGCGGTCAGGCCCTCGGTGGCCAGGAAGACGCCGCCCTTGGGGCCGACGTCCTCGCCGAGGACGAGGACCGTCTCGTCCTCCCGCATCTTGGTCCGCAGGGCGTCGTTGACGGCCTGCACCAGGGTCAGTTGGCGCTCGTCGCTCACAGCGGGAACTCCCCCTTCTCGTCCACGCCCTCCCCCCGGGAGGCATGGTGGTGGATGCACCAGTCGCGCTGGCGCTGCAGGTGCGGCGGCACGTCCGCGTAGACGTCGGTGAAGATGGTCTCCAGCGCCGGCCGGGCCTTCGCGGCGGCGGCCTTGCTGGCGGCCATCACCGCCTCCCGGGTCTCGGCGTCCAGGGCGGCGTCGGCCTCCTCGTCGAGGATGCCCTCGTCCAGGAGGAAGCTCCGGAAGCGGCGGATGGGGTCCTTCTCCTCCCACTCCGCCAGCAGCGCCGGGTCCACGTAGCGCTTCGGGTCGTCGCTGGTGGAGTGCCCGCCCATGCGCATGGTCACCGCCTCGATCAGGGTCGGCCCCTCCCCGGCCCGGGCCCGCTTCACCGCCTCGCTCACCGCCCGGTACACCGCCAGGACGTCGTTGCCGTCCACCCGGACGCCGGGCATGCCGTAGGCCTCGGCCTTGTCGGCGATGGTCTTGCTGGCGGTCTGGCGCTCGACCGGGCAGGAGATGGCCCACTGGTTGTTCTGGCACAGGAAGACCGCCGGCGCCCCGAAGACCCCGGCGAAGTTCAGGCCCGAGTGGAAACCGAGGCTGGAGGTGCCGCCGTCCCCGAAGGAGATGAGGCAGACCCCCTGCTCGCCCCGCTTCCTCATGGCCAGGGCGATGCCGACCCCCTGGGGCAGGTGGGTGCCGATGGGCGAGGAGATGGACAGGTAGGGCAGCGGCTCCCGGAAGCTGAAGTGCACCGGCATCTGCCGGCCCTTGTTGTTGTCGGCGGCGTTGCCGAACTGGGTGTCCATCATCGCCTCCAGGCCGACGCCCAGGTATGCCGCCATGCCGAAGTCCCGGTAGGAGGGCGCGATCCAGTCCGTGGCCGGGTCCACCGCCGCCGCGGCCCCCACCGACACCGCCTCCACGCCCCGGTTGGGGATGGAGAAGCCGATCCGACCGGAGCGCTGCAGCTTCAGGCAGCGGTCGTCGAAGTGGCGCACCACCACCATGGAGCGGTACATGCGCAGGAGGACCTCGCGCTTCAGGCGCGGGACCTTGCCGACCTTGCGGCCGGCGGGGTCGAGGATCTGCAGGGTCTTGCTCATGCCATGCCGGCGCGGCTCAGGAGGAAGTGCTCGGCCGCCTTGTAGGAGGAGCGGACCAGGGGACCCGAGGCGCAGAAGGCGAAGCCGTACTCCTCCTCGGCCACCTTCTTCCACCGGGCGAACTCCGCCGGCGGCACGTAGCGCGCCACCGGCAGGTGCCGGGGTGTGGGCTGGAGGTACTGGCCCAGGGTCAGGATCCCGACCCCGGCTTCCCGCAGGTCGGCCATGGCCCGGCGGACCTCGGGCTCCTCCTCGCCGAGACCGAGCATCAGGCTGCTCTTGGTCACCAGCCCCGGGCGCTGGCGCCGGGCCTCGGCCAGGACGGCCAGGGACTGCCCGTAGGTCGCCCGGGCGTCCCGGACCCGGCGGTGCAGGCGCTCCACCGTCTCCAGGTTGTGGGCGAAGACGTCCACCCCGGCCTCGAGGACGGTGGCGATGCAGTCGGCCCGGCCCTGGAAGTCCGGAGTCAGGGCCTCGACGAGGATCTCGGGGAGGAGGGCCTTGACCGCGGCCACGCACTCGGCGTAGCGGCCGGCTCCCAGGTCCGGGAGGTCGTCCCGGTCGACGCTGGTCAGGACCAGGTAGCGCAGCCCCATGGCGGCGGCGGTCTCGGCCACCCGCTCGGGCTCGTGGGGGTCCAGCCAGCCCCGGGGGTTGCCGGTGCGGACGGCGCAGAAGCGGCAGCCCCGGGTGCAGACGTCCCCCAGGATCATGAGGGTGGCCGTGCCCCCGGCCCAGCACTCCCCCAGGTTGGGGCAGCGGGCCTCCTCGCAGACGGTGTACAGGCCCTTCTCCCGGAGCAGGCGGCGCAGCCCCGCGGTGCGCTCCCCGGAGGGGAGGCGCATCTTCAGCCAGGGGGGCTTGGGAGCGGTTTGCGGCACGGGGAGGCTCCAGCGGACCGGGGATTATAGGCCGGCCCGGGGCCGCCCTCTCGTCGGCCCAAGAGGGGCGCCAGCAGGTCCCGAAGGCCCCTGGAGGCCGCCGACAGCCCAGTCCGGCCCCCATCCGCCCCGACAGGCACCCACAGAAACGTCAGGAGAGCCTCTCTTTTCGGGTCTCCCGGCCGCCATACCATGCTCCAGGCAGAGTGATGCGCGCCCTCCGCCTGCACCAGCCGGCCCCCGTCGCCGAGGAGCCTCTCCGCCTGGAGGAGGTGCCGGAGCCCGAGCCCGGCCCCGGAGAGCTGCGGATCCGGGTGCGGGCCTGCGCTGTCTGTCGCACGGACCTGCACGTGGTCGAGGGAGACCTGGAACCCCGGCGGATGCCCGTGATCCCCGGCCACCAGGTGGTGGGCACGGTGGATGCCCTGGGGCCGGGCGTGGCCGAGCCCGTCCCCGGCACCCGCGTCGGCCTCGCCTGGCTGCACCGGACCTGCGGGCGCTGTCGCTTCTGCCGCCGGGGGCGGGAGAACCTCTGCCTGGAGCCCGACTTCACCGGCTGGACGGTGGACGGCGGCTTCGCCGAGGCGGTGGTGGCCCCGGCCGCCTTCGTCCATCCCCTGCCAGACGGCTTCCCGGACCTCCAGGCCGCGCCCCTCCTGTGCGCGGGCATCATCGGCTGGCGAACCCTGGAGCGGACCGGCATCCAGGACTGGTCCGGCCGGCGCCTGGGCATCTGGGGCTTCGGGGCCGCCGGCCACGTGGTCCTCCAGCTCGCCCGGGCCCGGGGTGCCGAGGTCCACGTCTTCACCCGGGACCGGGACACCCACCGGCGGCTGGCCGAGGAGCTGGGCGCCGTCTGGACCGGCGGCCCCGCCGACCGCCCTCCCCATCCCCTGGACGCAGCCCTGGTCTTCGCCCCCGCCGGCGAGCTCGTCCCCCACGCCCTGGCCGCCCTCGACCGAGGAGGGGTGGTTGCCCTGGGCGGCATCCACATGAGCCCGACGCCGCCCCTGCCCTACGAGCTCCTCTACCAGGAGCGGGAGATCCGCTCGGTGGCCAACAACACCCGGGCGGACGCCCGGGCCTTCCTCGCCGAGGCGGCCCGGCTCCCCGTCCGCACCGAGGTCGAGGTCTTTCCCCTGGAGGCCGCCAACGAGGCCCTCCTCGCCCTCCGCGACGGCGCCATCCGCGGCGCCGCGGTCCTGCAGGTGGCCTCCTGACCACCGCCGGCCGCCCCCCCCTACTCCTGGCGAGGGAAGACCAGGACCGGCACGTGGCTGTGGCGGATCACTGCCTCGGCCACGCTGCCCAGGACCAGGCGCCGGAAGCCGGTGCGGCCATGGGTGGAGAGGGCAATGAGGTCGTGGCCGTGCTCCTGGGCGTAGTCCGCCACGGCCCGGGCCACGTTGTCGGCGGAGAGCACGTCCACGTCCACCGCCAGGTCCTCGGGCAGCTTCGCCCGGTGCCGGGCCAGGGCCTGCCGGGCCTCCTCCACCTGCTCCTGGATGTCGGGGGGATGGACGGGCGGAGCCAGAGGCGCGCCGTGGGGTGCCACGGCCACGTCGTAGACCACGTGGAAGAGGGTGATGGAGGCGCCCATCATCCGGGCCAGCTCGGCCACCGGGGCGAAGGCCCGCTCGGACTCGTCGGAGAGGTCGCTGGTGAGGAGGATCTTGTGGAAGCTCATGGCATGGTCCTCGACCCTGGGTCCCTGGCAATCTACGCGCCCCTGCCCCCCTGGGAAAGCCCGGCCGGCGCCATAATCGCGGCGTGCACCCGGCCTGCCTGCCCGAGGAGGAGCTCCTCCGCCAGTGCGCGGTGGAGCGGACCCGGGCCTCGGGGCCCGGTGGCCAGCACCGCAACCGGACCGAGACCGCGATCCGCCTCCAGCATCGCCCCACCGGCGTCCATGGCGCCGCCAACGAGCGCCGCAGCCAGCACGAGAACCTGCGGGTGGCCCTCCGCCGCCTGCGCCTGAACCTGGCCCTGGAGGTGCGCGGTCCGGCCGCCGACCGCGCCGGTGTGCCGCCGGGGGCCTGGTCGCCCTCCCCGGCCTGGCGGGCCCGGGTCCGGGGCGGCCGGCTGGCGGTCAACCCCACCCACCGGGACCTGCCCTGCCTCCTGGCCGAGGCCCTGGACGTCCTCCACGCCTACGGCGACGACCTGGCGGCGGCGGCCACGGCACTGGGTGTGACCCGAACCCAGCTCGTCCGCTTCCTGGGCAAGGAACCCCGGGCCCTGGCCGCCCTCAACGCCCGGCGCCGGGAACGTGGTCTCCCCCCCCTCCGCTGAG
This sequence comes from uncultured Planctomycetales bacterium, assembly GCA_964389745.1. GTDB lineage: Bacteria > Planctomycetota > UBA1135 > UBA1135 > UBA1135 > CAYMFV01. The sequence goes on from CAYMFV010000161.1 coordinate 4,865, forward strand.
CCGCCGGGTCACACGGAGCGCTTCTCGAGGATGCTCTGGACCTCGCCCAGGAGCTCCTTGGGCGACCAGGGCTTCTGGATGAAGCCGGCCAGCCCCTTGCCGGCGAAGCGCCGGGTGGCCTCCTGCTCGCTGTAGCCGGAGGACAGGACCACGCAGATGTCCGGGCGCAGGCCCCGGAGGTGCCGGAAGGCCTCCTCGCCGTTCATCCGGGGCATGGTCATGTCCAGGAGCACGAGGTCGATCTCGGCGCCCCGCTCCCGGACCAGCTCCACGGCCTCCCGGCCGTCCCGGGCGGTGAGCACCTCGAAGCCGGCCCGCTCCAGGGTCATCTTGGCCACGGCCCGGACGCTCTCCTCGTCGTCCACCACCAGGATCGTGGAGTGCTGCTTCCACTCCGCCAGGACGTCCCGGGGCAGCGTGGGCTCCTCGGCGGCGGTCCGGGAGACCGGCAGCAGGATCTTGAAGGTGCTGCCCTTGCCCGTCTCGCTGTAGACCTTGATGGCACCCCGGTGGCCCCGGACGATGCCCAGGACCGCCGCCAGGCCCAGGCCGCGGCCCGTGAACTTGGTGGTGAAGAAGGGGTCGAAGATCCGCTCCCGGGTGTCGGCGTCCATGCCGCAACCGGTGTCGGTGACCTCCAGGAAGACGTAGTCGCCCTCCTGGAGCTCCTCGGCCAGGACGGTGCCGCCCATGTAGGAGCGGTCCACGTGCTGGACACCCGTGGCCACGGTGACGACACCGCTCTGCTCCCCGATGGCGTCGCCGGCGTTGGTGATCAGGTTCATCACCACCTGGCGGAGCTGGCCGGGGTCGCCGTCCACCGGCGGCAGCTCCTCGGCCAGATCCTGCTGGATGGACACGCCGACCGGCACCGCAACCCGGAGGAGGTGCTCCATCTCCTGCACCAGGCGGGAGAGGTTGACCCGCTCGACCACGAAGCGGCCCCGGCCCGAGTAGGCCAGCATCTGGTTGGTCAGGTCCGAGGCCCGGCGGGCGGCACTCTCGATCTGCTTGATCAGGAAGCGGGCGGGAGACTCGGCGGGCAGGTCCATGAGGACCAGGCCGGCGTTCCCCAGGATGCTCACCAGGAGGTTGTTGAAGTCGTGGGCGATGCCGCCGGCGAGGACACCGAGGCTCTCGAGCTTCTGGGCGTGCTGGATCTGCCCTTCCAGGCGCCGGCGCTCCTCCTCGGCCTGCTTCAGCTCGGTGACCTCCCGGCTGATGCCGACCACGCCGATGACCTCGCCCGCAGGCGAGCGGAACGGCCACTTGCGGGAGTGGAAGACCCGACGCTTGCCATTCTGCTCCAGGACGACCTCGTACTCCACCGCCTCGCCGCTGGAGAGCACCTCCTGGTCCGTCTCCTCCATCCGGGCGGCGTCCTCCGGCGGCACGAGCTCCTGGGGACGGCGGCCGAGCATCCGGGAAACGGACAGCCCCAGGTGTTCCGCGGCGGCGGGGTTCACCAGGAGGTAGCGCCCCTCATGGTCCCGGATGAAGATGGCGTCGCCGGCGCCCTCGACGATGGCCCGGAGCCGGGCCTCGCTCTCCCGGACAGCCGCCTCGGCCTCCCGGCGCTCCTCGACCTCGGCCACGAGCTGCCGGAGGAGGAGGTCCCGGTCCAGGAGCCGGCCGGCCAGGCCAGCCAGGGCCTGGAGATCCTCCTCGGGAAGCTCCGGTTGGTCGCCCGCCCCCTCGTGCCGCGGCCGGGCGGCCAGGAGGACCCCCAGAGGGCCCGTCTCGCCCGGGATGGGGAGCCCGAGGACCTCGACCTCCTGGACCGCCAGGACGCTGCACTCCTCCGCCTTGCTCTCGGAGCAGTCCTCGTGCAGGACCCGGCCCGCCTCGAGGACCTTCCAGCCG
>CAYMFV010000162.1:0-6721 GCA_964389745.1 uncultured Planctomycetales bacterium
GGCCCGCCCTCCCCAGCCTCCCGGAGGAGGGACGCAGCGGCCTCGGGCAGGCCCTCCAGGCCTGCTTCCACCGCTGCCAGGGCCTCGAGGCGGGCCCGGGCGTCGACTGCGGCCTGCCGGGCCTCGGTCATGGCCGTCTCTTCCCGGGTCAGGCTCTGGCGCAGCTCCTGGCGCCGGCGGGCGTGCTCCTCGGCCCGTCCTTCCTCGTCCGCGGCGGCCCGGCGGGCCGCGGCGGCGGCCTCCTCGGCCTCGGCCACGGCCGAGCGGGCGGCGGCGAGGCCTGCCTCCAGGCCGTCCCGACGCCGGTGGAGGGAGGCCAGGGCACCTCGGGCAGCCTCGCCCCGAGCCCGGGCCCCGGCCAGCTCGTTCTGGAGGCCGGAGCGCTCCTGGAGGGCCGCCAGGACCTGGCGGCGCGTCTCCCCCAGGGTCTCCAGGGCCTCCCGGCGCCGCTCCCGGGCCTCGACGAAGGCCGCTTCTGCCGCCGCCAGCTCGCCGGCCACCTCCGCCTCGGCCCGGGCCAGGTCCTCCAGGCGCCGGGCCAGGGCCGAGCTGCCGCCAATGCCCTCCTCCACCTCCTGGACCAGGGCCTCCTGCCGGGCCCGGTCCCGGCGCTCCTGCGCCTCCAGGGCCGCGGCCTCGGCGGCCATGCCCCGGGCCCGCTCCTCGAGGGCCGCGGCCTCCTGGCGACGCTCGGCCGCCTCGGCCCGGAGGGAGTCCTGCCGGCCCCGGAGGGCCTCCTCCTCCCGGGCCAGCTCCCGCTCCCGGGCCTCCACCTCCTGGCGGTGGCGACGCCGGTCCTCCAGTCCGGCCTCCACCTCCTGGAGACGCCGGTGGAGCCCGGTCTCCCGCTCCCGGAAGGCCACCTCCTCGGCCACCGCCAGGCGCAGGCGCAGCTCCCGGTAGCGATCCCGGGACTCGAGCCAGCGCCGGGCTTTGCCCGCCTGGATGCGCAGGGAGCGGACCCGGCGGCGGACCTCCTCCAGGATGTCCTCGACCCTGGCCAGGTCCTGGGCGGAGCGCTCCAGGCGAAGGGCGGTCTCGTGACGGCGCTGCTTGTAGCGACTGATCCCCGCCGCCTCCTCGAAGACCTGGCGGCGCTCGGCCGGGTTGGCCGCCAGGACGGCGTCGATCTTGCCCTGGGCCAGGACCATGTAGGCCCGGACCCCGAGCCCGCTGTCCAGGAGGACCTCCCGGACGTCCTTGCGCCGGACCCGGCGCCCGTCCAGGAGGAACTCGGACTCGCCGGTCCGGTACAGACGGCGCCCCACGGCGATCTCGCCCCCGGGGCCGGCGTGGCGGCCGTCCCGGTCCTCGAGGACGATCTCCACCATGGCGTAGGGCGCCATGGGCCGGCTCTCGGAGCCCTTGAAGATCACGTCCTCCATGGCGTCGGCCCGGAGCACCCGGGCGGAGCGCTCCCCCAGGACCCAGAGGAGGGCGTCCACCACGTTCGACTTGCCGCATCCGTTGGGCCCGACGATGCCGGTCAGGCCCCGATCCAGGTGGATCACGGTCCGGTCGGCAAAGGACTTGAAGCCCTCCAGCTCGATGCGCTTCAGGAACATGGGCTAGCCGATGGAGGCGTCGCTGCCGCGGCGCTCGAGCATGGGTTTCAGTTCCTCCAGGAACTGCTGGATGTCCTTGAACTCCCGGTAGACCGAGGCGAAGCGGACGTAGGCCACCTGGTCCAGGCGCCGGAGCTCGTCCATCACCAGCTCGCCGATGCGGGTGCTCGGCACCTCCCGCTCGAAGGACTCGGCCAGCTCCCGCTCGATGCGGCTGGTGATCTCGTCCAGCTCCTCCAGGGCCACAGGCCGCTTCTCGCAGGCCTTGAGCATGCCCTGGAGGATCTTCGAGCGGTCGAAGGGAACCCGGGAGCCGTCCTTCTTGACCACCCGCAAGGGGGTCTCCTCGGTCCGCTCGTAGGTGGTGAAGCGACGGCCGCAGGCCTCGCACTCCCGGCGCCGGCGGATGGAGTAGCCGTCGGCGGAGGCCCGGGAGTCGATGACCCGGTTCCGGTTCTGCTTGCAGTAGGGACAGCGCAAGGCCTCAGCACGCGGTCTTGGGGCCGCGCCCAGGTTGTACCACAAAGGCTTGTGGTCCTGCCACCCTGCCGGCTACTTCCCGATGCAGAAGCGGGAGAAGATCCGATCCAGGAGATCCTTGGGAGCCAGGCGCCCGGCGAGCTCCTCCAGGGCCCGGATGGCGGCCCGGAGCTCCTCCGCCACCAGGTCCGCCCCGGCGCCGGTGGCGTGCAGCTCTTCGGCCCGCTCCAGGCACTCCAGGGCGGCCCGGAGGGCGGCCCGGTGCCGGGCCCCGGCAGCGACCGCCGCCGCCCGCTCCTCCTCGGCCCGGGCCAGGAGGGCGGCGCTGCGCCGGGCCAGCTCCGCCAGGCCCGCGCCGGTCCGGGCCGAGATCCACACCGGCGGCCCCCAGGTCTCGGCCCGGCGCAGGACCTCGAGGGGGACCCGCCGGGGCCGGTCGCGCTGGTTCCAGACCACCAGGAGGGGGGCGCCCGGCAGGGGCTCCGGAGGGGGGGTGGCCGGGTCGCCGACGTCCCCGAGCCACCACCACAGGTCGCAGGGACGGCGGGTGGCCAGCTTCCGGGCGGCGGCGTCCCGGGGATCCGCGGCCACCCCCCCCCGGCCGGGTCCGTCCACCAGCAGCCACTCCTCCTCCAGGCCCGGCGGCCGCCAGGTCCCCTCGAGGAGGTCCCGGGTCGTCCCCGCCTCCCCGGAGACCAGGACCCGACGACCGGTCAGGCGGGCGAAGAGGGTGCTCTTGCCGGCGTTGGGCGGGCCGGCCAGGCCGATCCGGGGCAGGCCGGCAGGCCCCGGCGTCCGGCGTTCCTCCCCGTCCAGGCCCGCGGCCAGGGCCCGGCGTGCCTCCCGGAGGAGACCCGCCACCTCCTCCGGCCGGAGATCCGCCGTGTCCCCCTCCTCGAAGTCCAGGCTGGCCTCCAGCTCGGTCAGGGCGCCGGCCAGGGCCTCCCGGGCGGCCGCCATGGGCCGGCCCAGCCCGCCGGCCAGGACGGCGGCCGCGGCTGCGGCCGCGCCGGCGCTCCGGGCGTGGACCAGGTCCAGCACGGCCTCGGCCTGGACCAGGTCCAGGCGCCCGTTGCGGAAGGCCCGGCGGGTGAACTCCCCGGGCTCCGCCGGGCGCAGCCCGGCCCGGCGCAGCTGCTCCTGGACCGCCTCCAGGACCGGCAGGGAGGAGGGCAGGTGGATCTCCAGGACATCCTCCCCGGTGGCCGAGCCGGGCCCCGGGAAGACCAGGAGGGCGGCCGGCACCCGGCAGCCGGGCAGCCAGGCCAGGGCGCCGGTCCGGGCCTCCCGGCGGCCCCGGGGCCGGGGCAGGCCGGGGGGCAGGACGGCGTCGGCCCGGGCCAGGAGCTCCCGGCCGGTCAGGCGGATCACTGCCCGTCGGGCCGGCCGGGGCGGCGTGGCCAGGGCGTAGACCGGGTCACCGGGGAGACTCACACCGGCGCGGGCGTGGCACCGGGCACCGGCCAGTGCTTGCGGATGAAGCGGGTCTCGACGATGCCCAGGAGGCTGCTCGTGATCATGTACAGGGACAGACCGGCCGCGTAGTTGTAGAGGAGCAGGCCGAAGAGCACCGGCATGAAGGCCATCATCTTCTGCATCTGGGCCTGCTGGGGATCGGCCGGCTTCGGCATCATCCGCTGGTTCAGCACCCACAGCACCACCATCAGGATGGGCAGGATGTTGAGGGTGGTGACGCCGTTGAGGGGCCAGAAGTCCACCACCGGGCCCCCGAAGTCCACCAGCCTGTCGGGCTGGGAGAGGTCGTGGATCCAGCCCAGGAAGGGCGCCTGGCGCAGGAGGATCGAGCTGCGCAGGGCCGCGAACAGGCCGATGAAGACCGGGAACTGGATGAACATCGGCAGGCATCCCCCCACCGGGGGCGTGATCTTGTGCTCCCGGTAGAGCTTCATCGTCTCCTCGTTCAGCTTCTGGGGGTTGTCCTTGTACTTCTTCTTGATGGCGTCGAGGAGCGGCTTCACCTTCCCCGCCCGGGCCTGGTAGGCGGCCATCTTCACCTGTCCCCGGCGGTTGATCGGGAACAGGGCGGCCCGGACCAGGATGGTCATCAGGATGATGGCCCAGCCCCAGTTGCCGACGATGGCGTGGAAGAACTTGAGGATCCCGAGGATCGCCACGGCCACGTAGTGGGTCAGGAAGATCCGGTAGAAGAGGGAGTTGCCGTAGTCCCGGTGGCGGATCACCGCCACCAGGGGCGTGTAGGGCTCCTGCTCGAGGATCCGGGGGTCCTTGGGACCCAGGTACCAGCGGAACTCCCGCACCTGGGAATCCCGGCCCGGGGTCTCCACGTGCAGGGTGAAGGCCGCCGCCACCGAGGCCCGCTTCCAGGCCTGGGCCATGGCCTTGGCCCGGCGCTCGGCGTAGAGGGCCAGGGTCGACCAGGCCTGCCGGGCCGGCAGACCCGTGGCGGCCCCCAGCTCCTCGGCCGTGGGACCCCGGCCGAGCTCGCGCTGGAGGCGGGCGTCAGCGGTGACGACCTGGATCAGGAGGTCCTTCGCAGCGGGATCCAATCCCGCGAAGACCTCCCGCTCGTACTCCTCCTGGTCGAAGAGGACCTCCACCACCGCCCCCCGCACCGGCGTGCCCGGGACCGGCAGGATGGCGTCCAGGAAGTACTTGGAGCCCTCCACCACGAAGGCCATGTCGCCGAACCAGCGGCGCACCGCCTGCCGGGAGGCCTCCGGCTTGCCCATGGGCTGGAAGGTCTCCAGTCCCTTGACCCGACCGCCCTGGAGGGTCGCCGCACCAACATAGGGGTTGGGGTAGTAGCGGTCCCGCTCCCGGAGCACCCCCCCCCCCGTGGCCAGGCGCAGGGCCAGGTCCTTGCCGGTCAGCGTGTCCTCCTCCGCCCGGCACCAGATGCGCACGTCGAAGTGCCGGCTGTCCGGCGCCAGGCGCACCTCCTTGAACAGGGTGACGCCCGCGGGCAGGCGCACCGAGAAGCGCAGGCTGCGGCTGCCGTCCGCCTCCTCGACGGGCCCCTCCACCTGCCAGTCCACGGCCCGGAGGTCGGCGCCGAGCAGGCCCTCGGACTCGAACAGGGCCAGACCGTCCCGGCGCCGGTGGTGCTGCAGGCCGGGCGGTTGCCCGGGGGGGGGCGGATAGGCGGGGACCGAGCGGTAGAGCGGCAGCCAGTGGGAGCGGGGATCCTCACCCTGGGCCAGGATGACGTCGGTGTAGTCCTTGAGCAGGACCTCGAGGGCACCGGCACCCCGGTCGGTCCAGGTGGTGTGGAGGTGGGCGTTCTCCAGGACCAGCGTCTGCTCCGGCGGCGCATCCGGCGAATCGAAGACGTCGGGGCGCTGCTCCCGGACCAGCTCCTCGGGCGGCGCGGACTCGGGCACGCAGGCCCGGAAGAGCATGATCCCCAGGACCAGCCACAGGATGGCGTAGAAGGCGAGGCGGTAGCGCATTGGCGGCGGATCGGGCCGGCTCACCGGCCCAGCAGCAGACGGGCTCCCAGGGTGTCAGGCAACCCGGCGGCCAGGATGCGGCGGCCGGCGGCCTCGACGTCGTAGGACAGGCGGCGCCAGCGAACCGTCTCCCCGTCCCAGAGGGCGTAGCAGAGGCGCGGGTCGCCGTCCCGGGGCTGGCCCACCGAGCCGACGTTCACCAGGTAGCGGCGGCCGGGCTCCAGGCGCAGGAGCGCCTCCTCGCCCAGGGCGGGCTGGAAGCCCAGGCCCTCGGCGAACCAGCCCGGGTGGTGGGTGTGGCCGAAGAAGGTCACGGCGTGGCGGGCCGCCGCGAAGTTCGCCTGGAGCTTGCCGTTCTCGCCCGTCAGGGAAGGCAGCAGGTACTCGGCCAGGGGCTCCCGGGGACTGGCGTGGACAAGCTGCACCGACGGCGCCCCGTTGCCGGGATCCAGATCCATGGAGGGGTGCAGGGTGCCGAGCCAGTCCCAGATGGCCCAGTTCTCCTCCCGCTCCGGATCCAGGGCCCGGCGCGTCCAGTCGATGGCCGCCATGGCCCGCTCGTTGAAGCCCCGGGCGTCCCGGTCGTCCAGGAGGGCGGCGTCGTGGTTGCCCTGGAGGACGGCCTTGGCCACCTCCCGGATGCGCTGGATGACCTCCCGGGGGCAGGCGCCGTAGCCCACCACGTCGCCCAGGCAGACGATCCCGTCCACGCCCTGCGCCTCGACGTCGCGCAAGGCGACGTCCAGGGCCTCCAGGTTGGAGTGCAGGTCGGAGAGGAAGGCGATCACGCCGGACAGGAGGCACCACGCTCCGGGACCCCGCTGCGGGCGCCGAGCGGCGCTCGCTATCCTGAAGCGGCGGGCCATTGTCCCGGCCGCCGGCGCTGGCCGCAAGCCGCCGCCTCTTCCGGAGCCCGGCCCGACTCGAGAACACCATGTCCATCGTCCCGCTGCTCCTGCTCCTCGCTCCCGCGCCCCTGCCCCAGGAGGCTCCTGCCCCGGAGGCCACCCAGCCGCCCCTGCCCAAGGGCGTGGTGGCCCGCCTGGCCGACCGCTACATCCCCCGGGAGGAGTACCTGGACTACCTCTGGTTCCGCCTCGCCCAGCGGGCCGTCCGGGACCTGGCCACCCCCCTCCTGGTGCCGCGGGCGGCAGAGCGCTACCGCATCCGGGTGGACGCCACCGAGGCCCGGCGCCGGGTGGCAGCGCCGCGGGCAGCGGGCCCGCGGCGCGCGGCCGCCGCCGG
>CAYMFV010000163.1:0-6712 GCA_964389745.1 uncultured Planctomycetales bacterium
GATCCTCGTCGTCGACGACGAGCGCATGATCCGCTGGAGCCTGCGCTCCGCCCTGGAGCAGGCCCGGGCCGAGGTGGAGGAGGCGGCCAGCCTCGCCGAGGCCCGGCAGCGCCTCGGCGAGGCCCAGGTGGACGCCCTGGTCCTGGACCTGAAGCTCCCGGACGGCAGCGGCATGGAACTCCTCCAGGAGGTCCGACAGAGCGACCCGGCGCTGCCGGTGGTGATGATCACTGCCCACGGGAGCATTCCCAGCGCCGTGGAGGCCATCCGGTCCGGGGCCAGCGACTACGTGGGCAAGCCCTTCGACCTGGACGACCTGGTCCTGAAGCTGCGCCGGGCCCTGGACCGCCGCGACCTGGACCGGATGCTCGACCTCCGGACCCGCCAGGCCCAGGAGCTCTGGCCGGTGGCCGAGGCGCCGGCCTCCCGGCAGGCCCTGGATCTCCTCCAGCGGATCGGCCGCTCCGGGGCCAGCACCGTGCTCCTCACCGGGCCGACCGGCGTGGGCAAGGGCGTGGCCGCCCGGGTGCTGCACGCCGCCGCTGGCGACGGCGAGCGCCGGCCCTTCATTGCCCTGACCTGCACCGCCATCCCCGAGTCCCTCCTCGAGTCGGAGCTCTTCGGCCACGAGAAGGGCGCCTTCACCGACGCCCGCCAGGCCAAGCCCGGCCTGGCGGAGCTGGCCCGGGGCGGGACGCTGTTCCTGGACGAGGTGGGGGACCTGCCGCCGGGCATCCAGGCCAAGATGCTCACCCTCCTCGAGGAGCGCACCTTCCGCCGGGTGGGGGGCACCCGCCTGCTGCGCCTCCAGGCTCGGATCGTCACTGCCACCAACCGGGACCTGGAGCAGGAGGTGGGTGCCGGGCGCTTCCGGGCGGACCTCTACTACCGCCTGAAGGTGGTGCCGGTGGAGATCCCCGCCCTCGCCGAGCGCCGGGAGGACATCTTGCCCCTGGCCCGGTACTTCCTGGACGGCTTCCGCCGGGAGCTGGGCGTGGCCGTGGAGGGTCTCTCCGAGGCCGCCGAGGAGGCCCTGCTCCGCTACTCCTGGCCGGGCAACATCCGGGAGCTGCGCAACGCCCTGGAGCGTGCCGCCCTCCTGACCCGGGGTCCCCGGATCGAGCTCCGGGACCTGCCGCCGGAGGTGGCGGGCAACGCCCCCGGCGTCAGCGGCGCCAGCGCCGACATGCCGGCCCTGCCCCCCGACGGTGTCGACCTGGAGGAGCTGGAGCGGGCCTGGGTCCAGGAGGCCCTGCGCCGCACCGGCGGCAACCGGAGCGCCGCCGCCCGGCTCCTGGGCATGAACCGGGATCAGATCCGCTACCGCATCGAGAAGTACGGCCTGGCCGACTGACCCGGCCGCTCCGGGTCGGCCACCGGCAGCAGGATGGCGATGGCCGCCCCCCCCCGGCCGGGGAGGATGTCCAGGTCGCCGCCCATGTCCCGGAGATGCCGGAGGCAGATCGCCAGCCCCAGACCCGAGCCCCGGGCCTTCGTGGTATAGAAGGGCTGCAGGACCCGCTCCCGGTCCTGCGCCGGGATGCCGGGACCGTTGTCCTGGAGGACCAGGCGGGCGTGATCTCCCTCCCGGTCGAGGCGGACCCGGAGGCGGCAGCCCTCGGGGACGGCCTCCAGGGCGTTCTCGAAGAGGTTGCGCAGGACCGTCTCGAAGAGCACCGGATCGATGCGCACCGGCGTCGCCTGGAGCTCCTCGAGCTCGATCCGGGCGCTCCGCTGGGCGGCCTCCCGCTCCATGCGCTGGCGCCAGTCCCGGATCCACGCGGCCAGCTCCACCTTCTCCAGGCGTGGGGGCGCCGGCCGGCCGAAGCGCATGAGGTCGGTGACCAGGCGATCGAGGCGGGCGATCTCGTCCTGGATGGCGGCGAAGACCTCGTTCTCCTCGGGGCCCGGCGCCAGGCGACGGCGCAGGATCTGCAGGGCACCGTGGATCCCGGCCAGGGGATTCCGCACCTCGTGGGCGACCTGGGCGGCGAGCTGGCCGATGGCGGCCAGGGGTGCCGTCCGGTGCAGCTCCTCCTTCAGGCGCTGGCTCTCGGTGATGTCCCGGAGGATCACGCCGTAGCCGACGATCTCACCCTGCCGGTTCCGGACCAGGGTCCGGGACAGGGAAACCAGGAGCTCCCGGCCGTCCTTGGTGCGCCGGCGGGTCAGGAGGTCCCGGACCTCGCCCACCTCCTCGGTCTGCTGGGCGATGGCCTCCAGCTCCCCCCGGAGCCGGAGATCCTCGGGCACCAGGAGGTCGAAGTAGCTGCCGATGGCCTCCCGGGCGCTGTAGCCGAACATCCGTTCGGCACCCCGGTTCCAGCCCCGGATGCGCCGTTCCCGATCGACGAAGAGGACCGCGTCGGCGGAGAGGTTGACCACCTGGGCCATCTGGTAGGGAGCCAGGGCGCCACTGGGGGGCAGGCGGAAGTCCCGGCCCTCCTCGGGTGGCCGCCCCGCCGGATCCCGGCGCAGCAGCCAGCCTTCCGGGCCGGCGTCGTCCACCAGGACGGCGCAGGTCGGCCGGGCGCAGCCCTCCAGGAAACCGGCCCACCACTCGACGGTGGCGGGTTCGGTGCCCGCCGGCAGACGATGCCCGCCGGGGATGGCCTCTGGAACCGGCAGGGGGTGGCTCGGAGCCTCCCCGGTGGGGGCTGTCCGGATGGCCTCGCCGTAGCGGCGGCCGGCCCGGCGGAGGAGGGCACGCGCCTCCTCCTGGCCGAAGAAGGGTGCGAGTTCCGCTTCCAGGGCGGTCAGGGGCGAGGGGGGATGGCTCGGGGCAGCTTCCGACACGGCTGGCGGACACCATAGACCGGCCCTTGCCGGGGCCGTACCCTCGTCCTAATCTTCGCCGAGTCCCGGTGCCGTCCGGGGCCGTTCGTCATGCGCATCCTCCTCGTGGGCTCCGGTGGGCGGGAACACGCTCTGGCCTGGAAGATCCGCCAGAGTCCTCTGGTGGAACACCTCTGGATCGCCCCGGGCAACGGGGGCACGGCGGAGGTGGGGGAGAACGTCCCCGTTCCCGCCGGGGACGTGGACGGGCTGGTGGCCCTGGCCCGGGAGCAGGCCGTGGACCTGGTGGTAGTCGGGCCGGAGCAGCCCCTGGTGGCCGGCCTGGTGGACCGGCTGGCCGAGGTCGGCATCCGGGCCTTCGGACCCCGGGCGGCGGCCGCGGAGCTGGAGGGCTCCAAGGCCTTCTGCAAGGAGGTCCTGGTCCGCCACCGGGTGCCGACCGCCTCCTACCGGGTCTTTCGGGAGCTGAACCCGGCCATCTCCTACCTGGAGGGTGGCGCCCGCTACCCTCTGGTGGTGAAGGCCTCGGGACTGGCCGCCGGCAAGGGCGTGGTCATCTGCAAGGGCCCTGGCGAGGCCCGCCAGGTGGCCAAGGCCATGCTCGAGGACGGGATCCACGACGGCGCTGGCCGGACCATCCTCATCGAGGAGTTCCTCCAGGGGCCCGAGGCCTCCGCCTTCTGCCTCAGCGACGGGCGCACCCTGATCCCCCTGGAGACCTGCCAGGATCACAAGAGTCTCCACGAGGGTGGCCAGGGGCCGAACACGGGCGGGATGGGGGCCATCTCGCCGAATCCCCTGGTGAGCGACCGCAGCCGGGACGCCATCGAGCGCCAGGTCCTGCTCCCGACCCTGCACGGCATGAACCGGGAGGGCCGGCGCTTCCAGGGCATCCTCTTCGCCGGCCTCAAGCTCACCCCGTCGGGGCCCAAGGTCCTGGAGTTCAACGTCCGCTTCGGGGATCCCGAGGCCCAGGTTCTCCTGCCCCGGTTGCGTTCGGACCTTGTGCCCTACCTCATGGCCTGCGCCGAGGGCCGCCTGGAGGAGCTGGAGGCCCCGGAATGGGACCTGCGGCCGGCGGTGTGCGTGGTCCTGGCCTCGGGGGGCTACCCCGGCCGCTACGAGGTCGGTCACGAGATCACCGGTGTCGAGGAGGCCGCGGCCATGGAGGACGTCCTGGTCTTCCACGCCGGGACCCGCCGGGAGGACGGCCATCTGCTCACCGCCGGCGGGCGGGTGCTGGCGGTGACGGCCCTGGGCGAGGACCTGGTCCAGGCCCGGGAGCGGGTCTACGAGGCGGTGGCCAGGATCCGCTTCCAGGGGGCCACCTGGCGCCGGGACATCGGGACCGCGGGCCTGGAGGCCCTGGAGGCCTGGCGGTGAACAGGGACTCCGCCCTCAGCCGCTTCGAGAAGTACCTGCGGCAGCGTGGCCTCCGGGTGACGGACCAGCGGCGTCTGATCCTGGATCTTGCCTGGTCGACCCACGAGCACTTCTCCGCCGAGGATCTCTACGCCTGGGCCAGGAAGCGGGACGCCCGCGCCTCCCGGGCCACGGTGTACCGGACCCTGGCCTTGCTGGTGGAGGGCGGGTTCCTGGCGCCCCTGGACGGCGGCAAGGGACAGATGCTCTACGAGCACATCCTCGGCCACCACCACCACGACCACATGATCTGCCTCCTCTGCGGGCGGATCCTCGAGTTCCGCTCCCCGGAGATCGAGCGCTTCCAGGAGGAGGAGGCCCGGCGGCGGGGTTTCCAGGTTGTGGGCCACACCCTCACCCTGGAGGGTTACTGCGCCCGCTGCCAGCGGCAGGGGCGGGGGAGCGAGGGCCGGGACCGGGACCGGAACTAGCAGCCTGCTAGCGGCCGGCCGGCTGGTCCACCGGCCCGAGCCGGCGCAGGGCACGCTCCTGGACGTCCAGGGCGTACTGGCGAGCCAGATCGGCCCGGCCCCGGAGGGTGGAGCGGGCCGTGACCTTGAAGCGGGATACGTCCTCCTCGCCGGGCACCAGGAAGACGACCATCACCACGTCCACCCGGTCCACCGAGAACTCGACCCGCATCTCCGCGTCGTAGACCCGGACGTCCACCCCCCTCTCCCGGGCGAAGCGCACCGCCTCCTCGAAGAGCAGGGAGGGAGACACTGCCACGACGATCTCGCCGGTGGCATCGGAGCTGCTGTCGTAGACCCAGATGCCAGCGGCGGCCCCGGCGCCCACGAGGGCGGCAGGGCACGCGGGCAGGAAGGCGAGGCCGGCGAGGCAGAGAAGGTGGAGGGCGTGCTTGGTCATTCCCGGACTCCGCTGGAGGGCCAGCGGATTGTAGCCGTGGCCGGCAGCGGAATCGAAGGGCGCCAGCTTCCTTCCAGCAGTTCCCGGAGGCGGGGGTCATCGGCGCCCAGCTCCCGGGCCAGACGGGCGCCGAGGAGGGCGCCGGACCGCTCCACCAGGAGCAGGCGCTGGCGATCCAGATCCCCGGACCCCGGTGTGGCCCCCCGGAACAGCCGGGCGCACAGGTCCTCGGACCGGGATGGCCGGAGCAGGGGGTTGGCCAGGGTGGCCACCAGGCGATGGAAGGCCCGGGCGCGGACCCGTCCCTCGAGGCTCTTGTCGGCGCCCAGGGGCCAGTCCACGGCGATGGTGTGGGCTGCAACCTCCAGGAGGGTGTTCGGGTCCGGGACCCGGTCGAGCCAGACCAGGGGCAGGTGGGGGTGGAGGATGGCCGCCTGCGGGGGCGCATCCTCGAGCAGGGCCCGGCGCTCCGCCACCGGCAGGAAGCGCCGGAACTCCCGCCAGGCCGGGGCCGGCCACAGACTGGTCCGGCTCTGGGGGGGGGGCAGTGAGAACACTCCGGAGATGCGCGCCGCCAGATCCTCGACCAGGGCTTCCAGGTCCTCCAGGGCGGTCTCGAGATCGCTGGCACCATTGCCGGCCCTGGCCGAGAGCAGGCGTGCCAGGGGGGGGGTGTCGAGCCAGGCCCAGTGGCCGTCACCCAGCTCGACGATACCGCTCCGCCGGCGAGTACCGCGCCACAGGGGTTCCGGGGAGAGGTGCAGGACCACCGGCCGGCCGCCCTGCTCCCGGAGCCGGGCCGGGAGGTGCTCCTCCGCCAGGTGCCAGTCGCCGAAGTGGAGGACCCAGCGGCTTCCGGGAAGGGCCCGGGCCATCTGGGCACAGGTCCGGGCTGCCACCTGGTCCCGGCGGGCGGCCCCTGAGGGCAGCCAGGCACCGGCCAGGAAACCATCCCGGATGGCCAGGGCCTCCAGGCAGTGGCCGTAGACCTCGCGCAGGTTCCGTCCGTCCGCCAGGGGGGGGCCGGGACCCCGCAGGTAGTCGGCGGCCGGGCGGGGGGGGGAGATGGGAAGCAGTTCCAGGAGCAGCGCCAGAGGACGGTCCCGGGGCAGCCGTCGGAGGATGCGGGCCAGGATGGCGTGGGAGCGGCGCAGGGGGTGGTAGTCCCCGATCAGCACGGGATCCCCGGCCGCCAGAGCGGCCAGGAGCTGGCGGCAGCTGCGCCGGTGGGGCTGGCGCTCCAGGGTGCGCAACCAGGCCTCCCGGTAGCGCCGGAGGCGTCCGGGAAGCACCTCGGGTTCGGCCAGGGCGGCCAGGAGCTGGCTGCCCAGGTCCGGCGGCGGATCCCGGTGACGCGGTGCCGGAACGGCGCCGCCCCGGGGCGGAGGAGCGGCGGGCGGGGCCACTAGGGGGGGCAGCAGGCGGGCAGAGCCTGCTTCCCCTTGTCGGCCCCCGGGCAGGCTCCTTGAGGAGAGTGGCCGTCGGCCGGCCTAGGACGAGACCAGTTCCAGGAGGGCGCGGAAGAAGGTCACGCCCTCGCCGCCGGGCCCCCAGGCGCCGTCGCCCCGATCCGGGAGGTGGGCTGGGGAGAGGTTCCGTTCCGGATGGGGCATGAGGCCGAGGA
>CAYMFV010000164.1:0-6707 GCA_964389745.1 uncultured Planctomycetales bacterium
TGACCTTGGGGCGACCTGGCAGGTCGCGTCCTTCTCTCTCTCTCTCTCTCTCTCTGTGTGTGTAGCAGGACCCGCACGAATGGTGTGTGATGCCGCACGTCGTGGTGTTCCGGAGACCCTCCGGCGCCTCTCGGCACGACCCGGCGCCAGGCCGCTTCAGTCCGCCGTGTCCAGGGCCGCGATCCCCGGCAGCTCCTTGCCCTCCAGGAGCTCCAGGAAGGCGCCGCCGCCGGTGGAGACGTGGGTGATGCGCTCCTCGACGCCGGCCAGCTTCACCGCCGCCACCGAGTCGCCGCCGCCGACCACCGAGACGGCCTCGCTGTCGGCCACCGCCCGGGCCACCGCCAGCGTGCCCTCCCGGAAGTAGGGCATCTCGAAGACGCCCATGGGGCCGTTCCCGAGCACGGTGCCGGCGCCGGCGATCTCGGCCTGGAAGGCCAGGCGGGTCTCCGGGCCGATGTCGAGCTCCATCCAGCCCGCCGGGATGTCCCCCTCGACCACGCGTCTACCTGACCCTCCTCGAGGAGGCCCTCTGGGGCTACTTCCACCAGCTCGGCCTGGTGGGGGAGGAGCACTGGGACTTCCCCTTCGTCCAGGCCTACCGCATCGCCGAGGCGGCCGGCGGCGTGGTCTGGGCCGAGGCCGAGGCCCTGCTCGTCTGCTGGGATCCGGAGCGCCGGGGCAAGCGGGAGATGGACCCGGCCTTCCGCCGGGCGGTGGCAGAGTGCGAGGGGCTGGAACGGGCCCAGGAGCCCTGACCGGGGCAAGGGGAGGCTCTTCGGGTCAGGTGCTCTGGACAGGCTCCAGCCCCGGGGGTCAGTGCAGCAAGCCGCGAGCCTCGAGGATGCGGCGGAGCTGGTCGCGGTACATGGCGCCGAAGGTGCGGTACTCCTCCAGCGCAGCCGCATAGTCGGGAGAAACGACGGTGTCCGCAGGCATCTTGACGCCCTGACCGAGGATGTCGTCCACGATACCTATGGCGGAGATCTGGATGTTCACTGCCGCCTTCAGGGGAGCGGATGCCAGGAGGGATCGGATCCAGACCGCCCGGATCTCTTCCCCCAGGTCTTCCGGCAGCGAGCCATCAAACCGGTATCCCAGGCTGCGCAGGACGTACTCGGGCGGGTACTCCAGAGGTGTCTCGTCCAGCTCGCGCACCAGGATGTCCAGTTGTGTCTTGGACAGTTGGGGATTCCCGTGGGGATCGGCGCCGAACACCCGCAGATTGCGCTTGGCGACGTTCACAAAGCTCGCTATCGCTTGTTCTTCCAAGGGCGAAAGACCCCCGAACTCCTCTGGCCGGAGGCTGGCGAGAAGCTCGGAACCGGTGGCGTCCTTGGCCAGAGCGTCTCGGAAGATCTGCTCGATCAGTTGTTGGTGCTCGGCATCCAGGTTCGCCCACCGGAAGTAGGAATCCGTGACGCGCGTGCGGATCCTGTCCTGGATGCTGGCCAGCATGTCCGGGTCTTCCCACCAGTTGTCGCGCGCAGGATTGGCTGGTGGCGTTGCGTCTTCCAGCGCCGCCCTGGCGCCGGAGTCCGGCAGCGGAGGCGGGGGTTCCGCGGCGCCAGGGGGAAGGGCGAGACTGGCTGCACCCTTCCCGGTTGCATTGGCCGTCGCCCCGGGCGGCGGCTCCGCCGTCGTCTGCCAGAGCAGGAAGCCCAGCACTCCGGCCACGACCGCCATCAGGAGCAGGCCGAGCAGCTTACGTGCCGAGGTCATCGCCTCCATTCGTGGAATCACGGGTCCGGTGACGCTGGTCCTCATGGAAACAGCTTGGGAGGAAGCACGAGGATCTGTTCCTCGTCGGGGATGGGGGTCCCATTGCCGAACTGCTCCCAGACGACACCGATGACGGCGGAGAGCTGGGTATCCACCTCCGTCTTCAGCGGCGCCGCCTGCACCATGTTCTGCACCCAGATGCCCCGGAGCTCCTGCTGCAGGTCGGTGGGCAGGGAGTCGTCGAACTGGTACCCTGCGAAGCGGACGACGTACTCCGGAGGCAGGGAGAAGGGATCCTCCTCCATGTCTCGCGCGAGGAACTCCAGTTCCAGGGTGCCCGCCAGAGCGGGGTCCCGGAGCGGGTTGGGACCGAGCTCCCGCAGGTTGTACTTGGCGACGTTGATGGAATTGAAGATGGCCTGCAGCTCCAGGGATGGCAGGCCCGTGAAGTCCTCGGCTCGGAGGCAGGCAAGGGGTTCGGAGCCGGTGGCATCCTTCGCGAGGGCCCTCTGGAAGATCCCCTGTACCACCACGCCGTCGTTCTTCTCCCAGGACGCGTAGGACGCCTCGCCCCTGGCGCGGATCGCGTCCTGGAGCCTGGCGAGGAACTCCTCGTCCTTCGACCATTCCTGGACGCTGCCGCTGTCGAAAGCCGGCGGCGTGCCGTCCACGACCACCATCGACTGATGAGAGTTGCCGTCCTGGACCGCATCCGCGGGATGGGAGACAGGTGGTGTTTCGAGATGAGCCGTTGTCCCTCGTGCACTGTCGGAGCGGGTCGGCGCATCGCGCTGCGAGAGCAACAACATGGCCAAGGCAACGGTAGTCACGACCACGAGCGAGGCGATCACGAAGTGTTGCAGACGCATCTTCCAGCCGGGGACGCGGGTCAGGGATCCGGGCAGTAGTCACATGGGAAGCGAGCCAGGCACGTCCCAACCTGCACCCCGTTGTTGTAGAAGCGAATGACCTTCTTGCCCTCTTGCTCGCAGGGCACACCGATGTTGCCTGTGAAGACGATATCGTCTGGCGCGTTGATCGGGATCTCTTCTCCGCGGAACTTGACCTTGTCCAGACCGGCGTAGCAGTTCGTCGTCCTGATCGTCAACTTGTACTGCCATGAGCACATCGTGTTGGCAAGACAATTCCCCTTTTGTGATGGGGTCGGACCCTCGAAGAAAGAGATGCAGGTCTGGGCTGTGCAATCGGTGACCTTGGGCTGCCGAGCCGGGCACCAGGGGTCATCACCCGGTACGGCCAGGCTTGTTCCCCGAGACCGAAGGAAGCCCATCCCCGCGGCCAGACACAGACCAACGAGCAAGGCGACGCGAATCATGTTTGCACCTCCTGAAGGCAGGTGGAAAAGAGACACCAAGCTACGGGCAAGTTGCGTGCCGTGATCGCCGTCCGATCCGCCAGGTTCTCACAAGCCCGGATTGTATCGGGGTTTGTGCGGACACGAACCGTAGTCGGGGCCTCTCTCTCTCTCTCTCTCTCTCTCTGTAGCCTGACCGCACGCAGGCGTGCAGAAGCGCACGTTCGCGGGCGTTGCAGGCCCCTGGGCCTTCGGCGTGGGCGCCGCCCCGTCAGTCCGCCGGGTCCAGCGCCGCGATGCCCGGCAGCTCCTTGCCCTGCAGGAGCTCCAGGAAGGCGCCGCCGCCGGTGGAGACGTGGGTGATGCGCTCCTCGACGCCGGCCAGCTTCACCGCCGCCACCGAGTCGCCACCGCCGACCACCGAGACGGCCTCGTTGCCGGCCACGGCCCGGGCCACGGCCAGGGTGCCCTCCCGGAAGTGGGGCATCTCGAAGACGCCCATGGGGCCGTTCCACAGGATGGTGCCCGCCCCGGCGATCTCGGCCTGGAAGGCCAGGCGGGTCTCCGGGCCGATGTCGAGCCCCATCCAGCCCGCCGGAATGTCCCCTGCGACCACCCGGGAGGCGGCGTCGGCGGCGAAGCGGTCGGCGACCACGTGGTCCACCGGCAGCAGGACCCGGACCCGGTGGTGGAGGGCGTCCTTGAGGATGCGGGCGGCCTCGTCGAGGCGCTCCTCCTCGAGGAGGGAGTCGCCGACGGTCACGCCCCGTGTCTTCAGGAAGGTGTAGGCCATGCCGCCGCCCACCAGCAGCACGTCCACCCGGCCCAGAAGGTGGCGGAGCACGGGGATCTTGTCGCTCACCTTGGCGCCGCCGGTGATGGCCACGAGGGGCCGGGCCGGGGCGTCCAGGGCCTGGTGGAAGGCGGCGAGCTCCTTCTCGAGGAGGAAGCCGGCCACCGCCGGCCGGAGCAGGGCCGGCACCCCGGCGGTGGAGGCGTGGGCCCGGTGGCAGGTGCCGAAGGCGTCCTGGACGAAGGCCTCGGCCAGGCCGGCCAGGGCCTTCGCGAAGTCCTCGTCGTTGGCGGTCTCGCCGGGCTCGAAGCGGAGGTTCTCCAGGAGCAGGAGCTGCCCCGGCTGCAGGGCCGCCGCCGCCGCCTGGGCCTCCTCCCCGACCACGTCCCGGACCGCCCGGACCTCGACGCCCGGCAGCAGCTCCTTCAGCCGCGCCGCCACCGGTGCCAGGCGCAGCGCCTCCACCACCTTCCCCTTGGGCCGGCCCAGGTGGCTGGCGGCGATCACCGCCGCGCCCTGCTCCAGGAGGTGGCGGAGGGTGGGCAGGGCCGCCTGGATGCGGGTGTCGTCGGCGACCCGCCCGTCCGCCAGGGGGACGTTGAAGTCCACCCGGAGCAGGACCCGGCGTCCGGCCAGGTCCACGTCCCCGAGGGTCCGCTTGCGGAAGGCGGCCATGGCGCGCCCCGGGTTCAGACCCGGCCGAGGGCGTGGGCCCGGGCCACCAGGTCCACCACCCGGTTGCTGTAGCCCCACTCGTTGTCGTACCAGCCGATGACCTTGACCATGCTGCCGATGGCCATGGTGGAGCCGGCGTCGAAGACGCAGGAGTGGGGGTCGCCGACGATGTCGCTCGACACCAGGGGTGCCTCGGAGTACTCGAGGATGCCCTGCAGCGGACCCTCGGCGGCGGCCCGCATGGCGGCGTTGACGGCCTCCCGGTCGGCGGGCCGCTCCACCTCGACGGCCAGGTCCACCACCGAGCCGTCGGGGACGGGCACGCGCATGGCCATGCCGTCGAGGCGGCCGTCCAGCTCGGGCAACACCTTGCCCACCGCCCGGGCCGCCCCGGTGGTGGTGGGGATGATGTTCACCGCCGCCGCCCGGGCCCGGCGCAGGTCCTTGTGGGGAAGGTCCAGGATGCGCTGGTCGTTGGTGTAGGCGTGGACGGTGGTCATCAGGCCCCGGACGATGCCGAAGGTCTCGTGCAGGACCTTCGCCATGGGGGCCAGGCAGTTGGTGGTGCAGGAGGCGTTGGAGATGATCCGGTGCCCCGGCTCCAGGGTGGCGTCGTTCACGCCGAGGACCACCATGTTGTCGATCTCGCCCTTGGGCGGCACGGTCAGCACCACCTTCGGCGCCCCGGCGGCCAGGTGCTTCTCGCAGGCGGCCCGGTCCCGGAAGATGCCCGTGGACTCGACCACGAAGTCGACGCCCAGGTCGCCCCAGGGAAGCTGCGCCGGGTCCCGCTCGGCCAGGACCCGCACCTTGCGGCCATCCACGACGAAGCCGTCCGCCACCTCCTCGACCTGGCCGGGGAAGCGGCCGCTGACCGAGTCGTAGCGCAGCAGGTGGGCGAGGGTGGCCGGGTCGGTGATGTCGTTGACGGCCACCACCTCGAACTCGGCGGCGCGGCCGTGCATGACCCGGAAGACGTTGCGGCCGATGCGGCCGAAACCATTGATGCCGATGCGGATGGCCATTTCTGGATGCTCCTTGGGGGAATCCCTGCGAGAATGGGCGGGGAATTGTAGGACCGTGGACGCCGCCGAGAAAGCCGGAAGCTGCCTCCAGGAGGCCGTGGCGGCCCTGGAGGCCCTGGGCCCCTGGCCCGGGGACGCCAGGGTGGCCCTGGCCTTCTCCGGCGGCGCCGACTCGGTCTTCCTGGCCCTGGCCTGGCAGGCCTTCGCCGCCGGCCGGGAGTTCCGGGCCGAGGCCTGGATCGTGGACCACGGCCACCGGCCCGACAGCACCGCCGACGCCCGGGCGGCGGCCGGGCTGGCCCAGGAGCTGGGGCTGCCGGCCCGCATCCTGGCCCCGGCGCCCCACCACCCCCCCCAACCACCCCGGGAGACGGCCCTCCGGGAGCTCCGTTACAGCCTTCTCGGCCGGGCCGCCGCGGCCACGGGCACCGGCATCCTCCTCCTCGGGCACCAGGCCGACGACCAGGCGGAGACCGTCCTCCTCCGCATCCTCCGGGGCACCGGGCTCCGGGGGCTGGCGGGCATCCCGGCCCGGCGGCGCGGCCTGCCCGGGGCCCCGGAGATCGAGCTGCGCCGGCCCCTCCTGGGGCTGCGTCGGGCCGACATCCGCCGGGCTCTCTTCGCCCTCGGCCGGAGGTGGCTCGAGGACGCCAGCAACCAGGACCCGGCCGCCTCGGCCCGGGCCCGCCTCCGCCAGGAGGTCCTGCCCCTCCTCGGGAGCGTGGCCACCGGCGACCCGGTCCGGGCCCTCCTGCGCCTGGCCGGGGAGGCCCGGGAGTGGGACGCGGCCCGGGAGGAGCTCCTGGCCGGCCTCCCGTGGCGGTCGCTTCCCGCCCACCTACGCCGGCAGGCGGTGGCCGGGGAGCTGCGCCGCCTGGGCGCCACCGTCTCCCCGGCCCGCCTCCGGGACCTGGAGGGCGCCCTGCTGCGCCGGGGCTCCGCCCGGGTGGACGCCGCCACCCTCCTCTCGGTGGCCGGCGGGCACCTCCACAGCCGGCCCGCCGGCTCGCACCGCTAGATTCTCCCGGCCATGCCGGCCTCGTCCTCCTCTGCCCCGGCAGCCCCTCGGGCCGGGCTCCTGGCCGCCCTCTGGTGGTGGGTGGCCGCCTTCGTGCAGCTCCAGGTCCACAACCAGCTCGGCCTGGCGCCGGCCTTCTGGCTCGGCTTCTTCCTACCG
>CAYMFV010000165.1:0-6633 GCA_964389745.1 uncultured Planctomycetales bacterium
GGGCTCTACCCGCCGGGGGAAGCGGCCCAGGACGCCTGCCGCCCGCTCCCGGGCCAGGTCGGCGAGCCCCGCCCCGGCCAGGGCCCGGAGCCAGGCGAGCTCGGCCTCCCACGAACCCGGCGCCGCGTCCCGCCAGGCCCGGGCCAGCTTCAAGAGCTCCGCCGGCTCCACCCCCTCCCGGCCGGCCGCCTCCTGGAAGGCCCGGGCCTCCTCCGCCCCGCCGGGCTCGGGCGCCCGGACCACCGGCCCCTCCCCCCCCGGCCGCTCGACCCGGATGGGCACCTCGAGGAGCAGCGTCCCGTCCGGCCGCTCCGCCCGCAGGCGCCCGGCGTGCCAGGCCCCGGGCGGCAGGGCCGGCAGTTCCACGGCGGCGTACACCTGGCGCACCCCCATGTACGGGATGCTCGTCCGCTCGCCCCCCCCCTCGCCACGGTAGAGAGCCTCCAGGTCACCAGCCAGAGGCAACTGCACCGGCTGGCGGCGCAGGTGCAGCTCGGCCCCGGCGTAGCGGTGCTCCAGCGGCCCGGCGCCCAGGCTCGGGTGCCGCAGCCGGAAGGAGTAGCGTCCCGGCGGCAGCCCCGGCAGCGCCGTGTCCACCTCCTGGACGATCTCCCGGTCCACGAAGCGGCCCGCGGCGTCCACCACCTCGAGCATCAGGTCCTCCCGGATCTCCGTGGTCTGGATGGACCGGGGCATGCGCAGGACCATCCCCTGCACCGACCCGTCCACCTCCACCGGCCATTCCACCACCGCCTCGAACATCCGCCGGCCGTCGAGGACCTCGGCCCGGACCGGATCGGGGCGCAGCCGCCACTCCGCCGTCACCGGCAGCACCACCTCGTCCACCACCGCCGAGAGCCGCACCTCCTCGTCCCGGAGCGGCGACTTCAGGGCCAGGTACCCGCAGTCCTGCCCCGCCGGCACCACCCACTCCTCGTGCTGGGGCTCGAGGCCCAGGAACTCCACCTCCAGGTCCAGGGCCACCGGCCGGTTCACCGCCCAGCGGGCGGCGACGGCGTACTCGAAGACCGTCCCGGCCTCCACCGGCACCACCTGCTCGGCCTCCTCCCCGTCCTCCAGGAAGAACCGCCCTCGGGCCTGGCGGTCGCCCCAGTAGCGGAAACCGCTCACCGAGCCCGCCCCGGTCCGGAACTCGTTGCGGCCGGGCCCGTCCTGGCGCAGGCGCACCCGGGCCCGCCGGGCGCCCTGGGGCACCCGGACGAACAGGCGGCCCAGCTCTCCGGGCCCGAGCTCCAGGTGCCGGTGCAGGACGTGCCCCGTGGCGGCGCTCGTCGCCTCGGGGAGGACCAGGGTGACGGGCACCACCAGCTCGGGACCCAGCTCCGCCGGCCGGTCCACGTCCCAGAGCACCACCCGGCCCACGTGCAGGCCCGGGCCGAGGCCCGAGGGGTCCACCCGCACCGGGAAGGAGCGGCCGCCGGCGGTCACGTAGAGGCCGGCGGGCACCTGCACCCAGGGCACGTCGCTCTCGAGTCGGAAGGTGCGCAGGAACTCCGCCCGGGCCGCCTCGGGCTCGTCGTCGTGGAAGACCGGCCGCACCCGCACCCGGCGCTCGAAGGGCGCCCTGCCCGCCGGGTCCCGCTCGTAGATGCCCCCCCCCTCGCCGAAGGGGTTCCGGACCACCGCCTCCAGGCGCCGCTCCCCGGGCCCGAGCGCCGCCGCCAGGTCCTGGAGGGCCTGCCGGGCCCGGCCCACGTCGGGCACGCCGAAGCCCTGCTCGATGCACGCCACCCCGGGCAGGGGCCGGCAGGACAGGCGGAGGGCCCGGTGCAGGCGGGCGGGACTGGCCGGCACCCCCGCCACCCGGGCGGCGCCCCGGAGCAGGGCCACGCAGCCGGTGATCTGGGGCGCCGCCATCGACGTCCCGTTGAAGTTCTCGGCCGGGGTCAGGAGCCAGGAAGGCAGGCTGCTCACCGCCGCCCCGGGGGCGGTGAAGGAGATGCCCATGCCCCCCCCCGGAAGGGGCCCCCGGCTCGAGAAGTCGAAGAGGAGCGGGCCGGCCGGGTCCAAGGCGCCGTAGGAGACCCGCTCGGTGTCGGGCCAGACGGCGGCGGCGACAGCGAAGGCCGTCCGGGCGGTGGCCGGGGCCCCCACCGTGGTCAGCACCGGCCCCTCGTTGCCCGCACTCGTCACCACCACGAGCCCCCGGCGGGCCGCCTCGTCGAGCACCCGGGCGTCGGGCTCCCAGCCGTCGGCGGCGAAGGCGGGGCCGCCGAAGGAGATGTTGGCCACGTCGCAGCCCGCCGCCAGGGCGTAGTCGATGGCCTTGGCGATGGAGAAGCCGCTGGTGGCGCCCCCGAACTTGCCGTTGCCGATCTTGATGGCGACGAACTCGACCCCCGGCGCCAGGCCGTTCAGCCGCTCGCCCTCCCCCACCCAGGCGCCGACGATGCCGGCCACGTGGGTGCCGTGGCCGTTGGCGTCGTAGAAAAAGGTCACCGCGCTGCCGTCCCCGGCCACGTCCACGGCCAGGTGCAGCTCGGCGCCGGCGCCGAGCGTCGTCCAGTCGCCGCTGTCCCGGAAGGGGCGCAGGGCCGGCTCCTCGTCGAGGTCGCCGTCGGCGTCCCGGTCCAGCACCACCCGCCAGCCCTCTTCCTGGAAGACCACCACGTCCCAGACCGGGCCCGTGTCCTGGAACTCCTCCTCGGCCCGGCGCCGCTCGGCGGCCACCGGGTCCTCCGGCTCCCCCCCCCCATCCCGGGCACCGGCGAGGAGCTCCTCCTCGGCCCGGCGGCGGCGGGCCTCCTCGAAGCGGCGGCGGCGCTCGCCCCGGACCCGGTGGGCGAGCTCGCCCGGCAGGAAGTCCAGGTCCAGGCGACCCAGGTGGACCTCCCGCCCCGGTGCCCCCCAGCGGCCCAGGTGCAGGCGCCGGCCCGAGAGGCCGACCAGCGTCCCGTCGTCCCCGACGGCCACGGTGGCCGGCAGCTCGAGGCGCCCGTCGCCGGTGGCGTCGTACCAGTCGACGATCTTGCGCCCGCCCGTCGAGGTCCGCTGCAGCCAGGGATGGCCCGGGTCGATGCCCGTGTCCAGGATCGCCACCCGCACCCCCCGGCCATCCAGCTCGGGCCAGGCGGCCAGGAAACCGGCGACGCCGAGCTCCCGCTTCGGCAGCCAGGCAGCGGGGGGGGGACCGGGCTCCTGGAGGCCGGCCAGGAGGAGGATGCCGAGGAACATGCCTAGGTCTTGCCGGCGGCCCCGGCGTCGGCCGCCTCCTCTTCGTTCCATAGGGGAAGGTCCACCAGGATGCGGCTGCAGGAGCGGCAGCGCACGAGGGTGCTGCCGGCGTGGACGTGCATCCGGTCGTTGGGCGGCACCACCATGCCGCAGCCGCCGCAGGATTCCCCCCGCAGCGGCGCCAGGGCCCGGCCGCGGCGGGACGGCAGGAGCTTCTCGTACACCTCCCGGATCTGGGTCGGCAGGGACTTCAACAGCGCCTTGCGCCGGGCCTGCAGCTCGGCCTCCTCCGCCTCGAGCTGCTGCTCGTCCTCGGCGACGGTGGTCCGGAACTGCTCGAACTCGGCCCGGGCCTGGGCGAGCCGCTCCCGGGCCTCCGCCACCTCCGCCTGCAGGCGCTCGGCCCGGTCCAGATCCTCCAGGGCCTCCTCCTGGGCCCGGGAGATCCGGTCCCGGAGCTCCCCGGCCTCGTGCTCCGCCACCTGGATGGCGCCAGCGTCCCGGCTGCCCCGGCTCTGGGCATCCAGGCGCTGTACCCGCTGCTCCATCTGCAGTACGTCGTTCTCCAGGTCCTGGGCCCGGGCGAGGGCCGCCTTGCGCCGGCCCTCCAGCCCCTCGGCCGCAGCCTCGAGGGCCGCCAGGTCCGACTCCCGTTCCCCCAGCTCGACCGGCAGGGATTCCAGACGGCGGCGCAGCACGGTGAGCTGCTCGTCCAGCCGCTGCAAGGCGACCAGGTTGCGGAGGTGGGTCTGCACCCGGAGCAATGTACCGCGCCCGGCCGCTGCCGGCGAGACCCCGGGGTGGTCAGGACTCGGAGCCGGTGTCCAGGAAGCCGGCCAGCTTCCGCGCCCGCATCGGGTGCTGCAGCTTGCGGATGGCCTTGGCCTCGATCTGGCGCACGCGCTCCCGGGTGACCCGGAAGATGCGTCCGACCTCCTCGAGGGTGTAGGTGTAGCCGTCGCCGATGCCGTAGCGCAGCTTGATGATCTCCCGCTCCCGGAAGGTGAGGGAGTCGAGGACCTCGTTGATGCGCTCCTTGAGCATCTCCTGGCCGGCCCGCTCCACCGGGTTGTCCGAGGACTCGTCCTCGATGAAGTCGCCGAAGTAGGAGTCCTCGCTCTCGCCGATGGGCCGGTCCAGGCTGATCGGGTGCTTGGCGATCTTCATCACCCGCTTGGCCTCGTCGGCGGGGATCTCCGCGGCCTCGGCCATCTCCTCGATGCTCGGCTCCCGGCCCATGGTCTGGAGCAGGCGCTTCTGCACCGCCCGCAGCCGGGACATGGTCTCGATCATGTGCACCGGGATGCGGATGGTCCGGGCCTGGTCGGCGATGGAGCGTGTGATGGCCTGGCGGATCCACCATGTGGCGTAGGTCGAGAACTTGTAGCCCCGGCGGTACTCGTACTTCTCCACCGCCTTCATGAGGCCGGTGTTGCCCTCCTGGATGAGGTCCAGGAAGGAGAGGCCCCGGTTGCGGTACTTCTTGGCGATGGAGACGACCAGGCGCAGGTTGCCGCTGGAGAGCTCCTTCTTGCCCTCGTCGTAGGCGTCCATGGCCTGGCGCACCCGGGCCATCCGGGCGTGGAAGCGCTCGAGGGGTTCCAGGGCCCGGATCTCGAAGGCCCGGAGCCGCCCCTGCAGGGAGCGGTACTCCTCCCGGCCCTCCTTGCGCCGCCGGCGCTGGGGATCGAAGCCCTCGATCGCCCGGGCCAGCTCCGCCCACTCCTGCTCCTGGCGCTCCAGGATGCGGATCATCTCCTGGACCACGTCCACCTGCAGGTGCAGCTCCTCGGTGAGGACGGCGATGCGCCGCTGCCGCTCCCGCATCTTGAGCTGGAAGAGGCGCCGCTCGGCCGCCGACAGGCGCTTGTCGAGATGCACCTCGTAGCCCACCCGGGTCACGTCCCGGAGCTGGCGCAGGGTCTGGAGGTGGCCCTCCAGGCGCTGCTCCAGGTCCTGCTTGGTGAGCTCGAAGCCGGCGCCCCCGTCGATGTCGCTGGTATCGCTGCCCTCGGCCGCGGCCTGCTTCTTCAGGCGGCGGTTGAAGTGGATGACCCCGTAGGAGGAGTTGGCCTGGGCCGAGGGGTTCACCTTCAGGGTCCGGTCGAAGGCGAGGTCGCCCGCCTTCACCCGCTCGAGGATCTCGATGACCAGGTCCAGGGCCAGGCCGGAGCCCAGGGCGAGGCGCCGGAAGACCTTCCGGGAGACCTCGATCTTCTTCGCCAGGCTGATCTCCTGCTGCCGGGTCAGGAGAGGGATCTCACCCATCTGGGTGAGATACATCCGCACCGGGTCGTCGATCTTCTCCAGCACCGGCGCCACCGGCTGGCCGCCGGGACGCTCGGCGGAGTCGCTCAGGGGCTTGGCGGAGACCGGCGTCGGGGCGGTCACCGCCGGCAGGTCCACGGTCTCCTCGCCCGGCTCGGCGACGCGCACGCCGACCTGCTCGAGCTGGTCGAGGACCACGGACAGGGAGTCCACGTCCAGAGAGGGCAGGGCCTTCTGGATCTGCTCGAAGGAGAGAGCGCCGTGGGGACCGGCGGTCCGCACGAGCTCCTCCACGACAGCCATGGTCTTGGGGTCGATCGTCTGTTCGGTCATCGGGTCGGGTGTGGCGTGCTGGCGGCGACGGCGGTCAGGAATCCGGGTGCGGCCGGGGCGAGAGCTGCACCTGCCGCTGCCAGCCGGCCAGGTCCTCGTCGCTGGGTGGACCGCTGCGCCGGCGGCGTTCCTCCTGTCGAAGCAGCTCCCGGTTCTGGGGCAGAGTGCGCAGGGCGCCCTCCAGCACCCGCTCGGGATCCTCCACCGGGAGGACCCGGAGGCCGTCCAGGAGGGAGATGGCGGCGTCGTCGGCGAAGGCCTCCAGGGCGAGGCCCAGGTCGAAGGGCAAACCTGTGTTTCGTCTCTCTCTGCACCAGTTCAAGACCTTTTCGGCCCGGGAATCGGTGCACTGGAGGATCTCCAGCTCGGCCCGGTACCGGACCCAGAGGCTGGGATCCCGGAGCAGGGCCGCCAGGATCTCCCGCTCGTTGCGGGCCAGGAGCTCCCGGGCGGAAGCCGCTGCAGGCGGTGCGGTGGTGGAAGGAGCGGCCGGGACGGCTCCCGGCGGGACGCTGGGGCGGCGGACCAGGTGCCGGAGGCTGGCCTCGGACAGGCCCAGGACGTCGCAGGCCCGGCGCATCCACAGCTCCGCGACCACCGGGTCGGCGGCTGCTGCCACCCACTCGGCCATCTCCCGTGCCGCCCGCGCCTGCACCGCCGGGACCCCGAGGTCCTCCCTCTGGATCCAGGATTCCAGCCGCCAATCGAGTATATCCCGCAGGCCAAGCAGGCGTTGGCCACGTCCTGGCCCTTATCCACAACTTACGCTTCACACTGACGGGGTCGTGTACATCTCTGTGTGCCCCCTCTCTCTCACACCTAACCTCCTCAGACATA